>JAHIOY010000144.1 GCA_018894495.1 Patescibacteria group bacterium | reverse complement strand
ATGTTTATAATAATCAAGAATTAGAAAAAGAATGCCAAGAGATTGTCAAAGAAAGCACAGAGTTAATGATGATTTTCAGTTCTATTATGAGAAAATCAATATGAAAAGCACGAAGCACGAAATTCGAAGCACGAAACAAGTTCAAGGTTCTAATGTTCTAAATTCAAAACCCGTGTTTTAATTATTTGAATTTAGATATTTGATATTGTTTCGAATTTCGATATTCGAATTTCGGATTTAATCAATTTTATGGAGAACACTTTTGAAATTTTAAAAAAAGAGGTAGAAAAACTGGAATTTGAAGCGAAAAAAGAAGAAATTGGAGAGGTTATTGAAGTTAAAGACGGCGTAGTCCGAATTTTTGGATTGTCTGACGTTGAAAATTTTGAAATCGTAAAGTTTGCTCAGTCGGGAATTGAAGCCGTTGTTTTAAATTTGGAAGAAGATAACGTCGGAGCAATTGTTTTAGGGGACTTTTCTAAAATCAGGGAAGGAGACATCGTCAAAAGAACAAAAAAGATTCTCTCTTGCCCGGTGGGAGAAAATTTTATCGGCAGAGTTATTGACCCTTTGGGAAATCCCTTGGACGGAAAAGGAGAAATAAAAGCCGAAAAAATTTTTCCTCTGGAAAAAATTGGTCCGGGTGTAATGGAGAGAGAACCGGTTAATTTCCCTTTGCATACCGGAATAAAAATGCTTGACGCTTTAATTCCCATAGGACGGGGCCAAAGGGAGTTATTTTTAGGAGACAGAATTACCGACAAGTCCTCTTTTGCTCTCACTGCTATTTTAAATCAAAAACAGGAGTCAAAACGGCCAATTTGCGTTTATGTCGCAATTGGAAAAAGAGAAGCCGAGATTGCCAGAATAGTTGAGGCGTTAAAAAAATCCGGGGCTATGGATTATACTATTGTTGTTTCGGCTCCGGCTTCTTCTCCTATTTCTTTTTGGTATTTAGCTCCTTATGCCGGCTGCGCTCAGGGTGAATATTTTATGGAAAAAGGCCGCGATTCTTTGGTAATCTACGACGACTTAACAAAACATAGTTATGCCTGGAGGCAAATTGCCTTAATTTTAAGAAGACCGCCGGGCAGAGAGGCATATCCCGGGGATATTTTTTATTTGCACTCCCGGCTTTTGGAAAGGGCGGCTAAATTAAGCCAAAAGCGGGGCGGCGGTTCTTTAACCGCCATACCAATAATTGAAACCCAAGCCGGCGACATTAGCGGCTACATTCCGACCAATGTCATTTCAATTTGCGATGGCCAGATATATTTTGATTCCTCGCTTTACCTAAAAGGTCAGAGACCGGAAGTAAACGTCGGTTTGTCGGTTTCCAGAGTAGGGTCGGCCGCTCAGACAAAAGCAATGAAAAAAATCGCCGCAACTCTGAAATTGGACTTAGCCCAATTCTTGGAAATGGAGCGTTTCTTGGAATTTATTGAAGAAGTAGACCCGGAAACAAAAAAACGGTTAGAAAGGGGAAAAAGAATAAGAGAACTTTTAAAACAAGAGAAGTTAAGCCCCCTGCCCTTAGAAAAGGAGGTAGCGATTATTTACGCCGGAGTTGAAGGTTTTTTGGATAAAATTAAAATTGAAGATATCAAAGGCTTTGAAAGGGAATTATATCAGGCAATAGAAGTTGAAAAACCAGAAATTTTTAATTCAATAAAAAAATCAAGGGATTTGGACCCTTCCACTAAAATTGAATTGGACAAAATTATTCAGGAGGTAGCAAAAAGATATTATGCGATTGCCGGAAATCAAAAATAAAATTGGTTTAACTCAGAGCATCTTTGGCGTGACCAAGGCGTTAGAATTGGTTTCAGCCGTGAAAATGAAGAGGGCGACGAAGTTGGCGCTCGGCTCCAGGCCCTTTGCCAGAAAGGTAGTTGGAATTTTAAAAAGGCTGTCAGAATACGAAGAGTCATCAAAGGAAGTCCCATTTTATTTTGTTCCGGCCGAGGGTAAAAAAATTTTAGCCGTAGTTATTGGTTCAAATAAAGGATTTTGCGGTCTTTATAATAAAAACATTTTGAAGTTTGCCGAAAAGGAAGTCGTAGAATTTAAAAAAGAAGCCGAGGTTGAAATAATGGCAATCGGAAAAAAAACAATAAATTACTTTAAAAAGAAAAATTTTCATATCAGGGCTGAATTTTTAGAAGTTGAAGATTACGAAAAATTTGAGAAAGTAAAGCCCCTGGCTGCTCTTTTATTTAAATATTATAGGGAGGGCGAATATCAAAAGATTTTGCTTTACGGCACCCACTATTTCAATCCCTTTTTCCAGGTTCCGAGGAAAATTCAGGTCTTGCCCTTAAAGAAAGCGGTTTTTGCCGAGATGCTGGAAAAACTTGCCGGCGAGACGACTGTTGAGAAAAGATGCGAATATATTTTTGAGCCCTCGTTAAAAGAAATTATAGAGCAATTGGTTCTGCGATTGATTGAATTTGAAATTTATCATGCGATTTTGGAAGCCAACGCCTCAGAGCATGCCAGCAGAATGATGGCAATGAAAAGAGCAATGGATAACGCCAAGGAAATTATAAAGGATTTGACCTTGGAATATAATAAATCCAGACAGGCCCAGATAACGGCCGAGGTTTGTGAAATTACCAGCGCTAAAGAAGCAACAATATAAAAGATATGACCGAGAGGAAAATTAGCCAAAAAATTAAGGAAATAACAGAAAAAATCGTCAAGGGCTTTCAGCCGGAAAAAATTATTCTTTTCGGCTCTTGGGCCTGGGGAAAACCAATAAAAGATAGCGATGTTGATTTGTTTATTATTAAAAATACCCGAAAAGATCCTATCCAAAGATGTTACGAAGTGAGAAAAGCGATTGAACCGGTTGTTCCGCTTGATATATTAGTTTTTACTTCCCGAGAGGTAAAAAATAGGTTAAGATTAGGAGATTTTTTTATAAAGCGGATATTAAATCAAGGAAAACTCCTTTATGGGAAAAGAAAGTAATCATTCTAACAAGAACAATAAAAAAATGGCCAAAGAGTGGTTTGCCATTGCTGACAATGACATCAGATTTGCTAAGGCCGCTTTTGAGGAGTTTGATGATTTTTATTCTCATATTTGCATTCAGGCACACCAAGCCACAGAAAAATATCTTAAGGGTTTTCTTATTTTTCATAAAAAGGATTTTCCGAAAATTCATGATTTATCATATTTTGTAAAACAATGTGCTAAAATAGATAAAGGATTTAATGAATATTTAGATTTTTGTAAAAAAATCACTGATTATTATATTTATTTGCGCTATCCAGTTACGCTTCCACCTCGAACTAAAACAGAGGCAAAAGAAGCAATAGAAATTGCTGAAACTATTGGTAAATTAGTAAAAATTAAAATCGGAATTTTAAACGGATAAATTACGTTGAGAAAAGTAGTTGAACCAAAAGTCAACAAAAGGTCGAAGTTTAAAAAGATTTAATTTAAAAATATGCCAAACGGAGAAAGAAGAATTGCGAGAAAAATTGAAGAAAAGATTTTCGGAAAAAAAACTGAAGGGAAAAAAGAGGCAATTACTTCGCAAGAAAAAGAAGAAATCGCAAAAGTGTTAAAATTGCAAGATAAGGAAGGAGAAAAAGAAAAGAAGGTAGAAAAATAAGAAAAAGGGGAACTAAAACTAGAAAACTAAAATAATTTTTATTTTTTAGTTGTCATTTTTAGTTTTTCATTTTAAATTTTTAATTTAGCGAAGCGCTTATGGCAAAAATAATTCAGATATTAGGTCCGGTGATTGATGTTGAATTTGAAGAAAAAATCCCCCAAATTTTAAATGCCTTAGCCGTAAAAAGAAAGGACTTGGTTTTGGAAGTGGAACAGGATTTGGGAGAAGGAAGAGTAAGGTGTTTGGCTATGGGGCCGACCGAAGGATTAAAAAGAGGAGATGAAGTTGTTGATACCGAATCCCAAATTAAGGTTCCGGTCGGGAAAGAGGCTTTGGGCCGGGTTTTCAATGTTTTAGGAAAGCCGATTGATAATAAAGGAGAAATTAAGACAAAGGACTTTTGGTCAATTTATAGAAAAGCGCCTAATTTAACCGAACAAAAAACAAAAATTGAGGTTTTGGAAACCGGATTAAAAGCAATTGACTTGTTAGCCCCGATTTCAAAGGGAGGGAAAGCCGGCTTATTCGGAGGCGCCGGCGTCGGGAAAACGGTTCTGATTCAAGAGTTAATCAGAAACATTGCCGAGGTTCATAAAGGATATTCTGTTTTTACCGGAATTGGAGAAAGGTCAAGAGAAGGAAATGACATTTTGCTGGAAATGGAAAGGTCAGGGGTCTTAAAAAAATGCGCTTTTGTTTTTGGCCAGATGAACGAGACCCCGGGCGTAAGATTTAGGGTTGGCTTTACCGGATTAACTATGGCTGAATATTTTAGAGATGTTGAAAAAAAAGACGTCTTATTGTTTATGGATAATGTCTTTAGGTTTGTTTTGGCCGGCGCCGAGGTCTCAGCTCTCTTGGGAAGAATTCCTTCTCAGACCGGCTACCAGCCAACTCTCTTTTCCGAAATGTCAGAACTCCAGGAAAGAATAACCTCAACCGAATTGGGCTCAATAACCTCAATTCAGGCGGTTTATGTTCCGGCCGACGACTTGACCGACCCCGGGGTTGTCTCGGTTTTCGCCCACCTGGACTCTTCAATTGTCTTATCAAGAGAGATTGCGGACTTGGGAATTTACCCGGCCGTTGACCCCTTGGAAAGCGATTCAAAAATTCTTGACCCAAAGCTCGTTGGCGAGGAGCATTATTTTGTTGCCAACGAGGTAAAGCGGATTTTAAAAAGATACCGGGAATTAAGGGATATAATTTCAATTCTGGGAATTGAAGAATTGTCGGAAGAAGATAAAATTTTGGTTCAAAGAGCGAGGAAAATTCAAAGATTTTTATCTCAACCCTTTCATGTGGCTGAAATTTTCACCGGAAAGAAAGGGGCCTATGTCTCATTAAAAGATACCGTGGAGGACTTTAAGAAAATAATTTCAGGAGAGTTAGATTCAAAAAGAGAAGAGGAATTTTATATGAGGGGAAGGATGGAAAAAAATAAAAAATAAAAAATAAAAATGGAAAATGACAGTGCAAAATTTAAAAATGAATTGAAATAATTTTAACATTTTAAATTGTCATTTTAAGTTTCTAGAAAACTTTCAGCTTTCTAGACAATGGTTTTTGATATTTACATTTTGAATTTTTATGATGCTGGTCAACATTATTAACTTAGAAAAAATAATTTATAGCGATGAGACAGATGAGGCGGTCTTGCCCGGAAAAGAAGGTTGTCTCACTATTTTGCCCCATCACGCTCCTTTGATTGCTCTTTTAAAGAAAGGTAAGATAAAATTGAGAAACAAGGGCGGGGAAAAGATTTTTGAAATTGACGAAGGAATTTTAGAAGTCAACCCCAAAGAGGTAAATATTTTAGTTACCTTGTAATTTCTTTCTTCTTCTGCTAAATTTAGAAATGGAACACTTTCAAACTCTCTACCAAGACAAGGATGTTTTGGCAATAGATAAACCGGCTGGAGTTAATGCTGACGATTTTGAAAGAAGAATTCATCGTTTAGATAAAGAGACCTCGGGGATACTCTTAATAGCCAAAAATGACCAGGCGTTAGAATTTTTCCAAAAACAGTTTAAAGAGAGAAAAGTTGAAAAGAGATATTTTGCCTTGGTAGTTGGTAATCTTAAATACCAAAAGGGAACGATTGAAACCCTGATTGGCCGCTCGCCAAATGACAGGAGAAAGCAAAAAGTTTATTTAGTTGGGGAGCCGAATTCAGAAGGAAAAAGGGAGGCAGTGACTGAATATAAAGTATTGACCCGCCTTCGCCAAGGCTTCGGCGGGCAAGAAAATTATTACACTTTGATTGAGGTTACGCCTGAAACTGGTAGAAAGCATCAAATTAGATGCCACTTAGTTTATCTTGGTCACCCAGTTGCCGGGGATAAAATGTATGGATTCAAAAACCAACCCTGTCCGTCTGACCTAAAAAGACAATTTTTGCACGCAATCTATTTAAAAATAAAAATGCCTAATGAAAAAATTCAAGAAATCAGATCACCCCTACCAAAGGATTTACAATTGGTTTTAGACAATCTAAAAATGACTAATTAACCTAATTTCTAATTAACCTAATCAATAACCAAAAATTTTAGGCATTAGACATTTAGTCATTGGGATTTGATTAGAAATTAGAAATTAGAAATTAGAAATTTTATATTATGTCCACTAAACTAAAAACATTTATCAATTCCCAATTAAAAACTGATTTGCCTGACATCCGTCCCGGAGATACGGTTAAAATTCACCAAAAAATTCCCGCTCCCGCTGAAGCTACGGCTGGCAAGAAAGAAGCCCCGAAGGAGAGCAAGCTCCCTACGGGGCAGGGATATAAAGAGCGGCTTCAGACCTTTGAAGGTATAGTTATTGCCAGGAAACACGGACGAGAAGCCGGGGCAACAATTACGGTCAGAAGAGAAATTTCTGGAATTGGAGTAGAAAGAGTTTTTCCTATTCATTCCCCTACTTTAGAAAAAATAGAGGTCTTAAGAAGAGTAAAAGTAAGGAGGGCGAAATTATATTATTTAAGAAAGGCAAAAGGGAAAAAGGCAAAATTGAGGAGTAAGGAAATTAAAAAATAGTTTAAAACGATTAAATGGGCGAGTGCTGTAACTGGTAGCCAGCTTGGATTGAGGATCCAAGGGGAATTTTCCCGTGAGGGTTCAAGTCCCTCCTCGCTCACAAGAAAAGACGTGCCGGTCAAATTCCGCCTCGGGCGCAATAAAATATCAAAAATACCCCAAAGGAGAAACTTCGTTTCCCTACGGGGTAAGCAAATTAAAAATTTGAAAACCGCTCCATGACAGATGACTATATAATCAAACCTCACGCCCAAAAACGAATGACGGAACGTTCAATTCCCGAAAAACTTATTAAAGAATCCTTGCGAAATCCTACCAAGATATTATATGATACTCAAAACAGGTTATTGATTAAGAAATTATACAAGAAACACGGAAAAGAACGGCTTTTGTTAATTGTTGGAGAAATGATAAATAATAAACTTGAAATTATTACGGTTATTGATACATCAAAAGTCCAAAAATATCTATGAAAGAGAACAATATTAAAATTTCGTATGATAAAGAAAGTGAAGTTTTTTCAGTAGAGATGAAAAAAGCCAAGAGCATAGATTCTGACATTCTTGGCAATGTTGTTATTGATTATGATAAAAAGGGGAAAGTGGTAAGAGTTAATTTTTATAACTTTGATTTTAGCGCCTTCAAAGAAAATTTAGAAGTGATAAAAAACTTTGCCCGCAAATTCAGAGCTCCTTTATTAGTTAGATAAAATCGGCCTAAACCACATTTGGTAAAAGAAAATTTTTATGGAAAAAGAAAAATGCGAAATTTGTAATAAAATAGTTAATGGCGATTCTATTCTTGTTCCTCAAGAAAGATTCAAAGAAATCGGATACAAAATCCCCATTTCTTACATACAAGGCGAAACAGAAATGGTGGATATTTCTGAAAAAGTTAAAGGGAAACCTTTTGTTAGAGTAGGGATTATTTGTCATTGTGATAAAAAAATTAAAATTGCTTTTAAAAGACTAAAATGATATGCCAGATAATATTCCTGAAGTTAAAATAAGTCGAATAGCAGAAACAATTTTAGGAATTTTAGGCGGAATAGCCGGATTGATAGGAGCTATCTTTGCTTTATTTTTGGGAGGGTTAGGAACAGCCTTTGGCGCAGAAGGCGCTTCTGGGATAGTAAATTTGGGCTGGCTCACTATTCTTTTGTCTATTCTTGGAATAGTTGGAGGCGCAATAGCAAGCCGGAATGCAGATGCAGCAGGTATTTGTATGTTATTAAGCGGTTGTATGTTATTAAGCGGCATCGGTGGTTTTCTTGCAATTTCTATGGGTTATATGATAGCTGGGCCTTTATTAATTACCGGGGGTATTTTAGCTTTGGCAAGAAAGTCTAAATAAAATAAAGAAGGGTCGAAAATTTGAGTACCAAGATGAAATCTGTTACTTCCTTAAAATCAATTGATAATCAAAATAGAGAATTTATTCCTGCCTCAGACGTAAGTGAGTGGATACCAGAAGAGAAAGAGATGTTTCTTCTTTCCAATCTCAACCCGAATATACCTCAGCAATTTAGTGATATATATGAAATTCCGGCTGATGCCACTGGTTTAAAAGTAAAAGTTGGCAACCTATCCCTTTGGAGTAAAGATGAAGCTTTAATTAACTTAGGGCCATAAAATCCTATATACATTATATTGGGGTAGTATCACTTAATTCTGTTGAAAATTTTTACCATTACAAGTAATTTTTAATCTTAAAACGATAGGTTTTCTCTCGGCAACAAGGAGATTTCGCATGTATTTTGTTCATACATGTGAATTATCACCGAAAAATGCCGAAATATCTTGTAAATGAACGAGAAATGGACGATTAATTGATTATACTTTCAACAGAATTAAATCATTCATCCCTTATATTATTAACGGACTATAAAAACAGGTAGTTATAGATGGCTGTTGCTTATGTTTATCCGAGCAGAAAATTGGCGGATGTTAAACTTTCTTCGGTCGTAAAAAGATTCCTCAAAGAGCCGAAATTTGCCGCGGGAACTAGAAGAGATGAAATTGCAATGTGTGCCAGTCCTGAAGGATTGAATATTTCGCTGGAGAAATTTATAGAAATTT
>JAHIOY010000143.1 GCA_018894495.1 Patescibacteria group bacterium | reverse complement strand
TTTGCCAATAAAATAGCGGCAATGTATGAGCGGTTAGAAAAAACCAATAGGGACATATTTGATGTTTGGTTTTTTCTGCAAAACGATTGGCCGATAAATAAGGACTTGGTTGAAAAAAGAGTGGGAATGCCTTTTAAAGAATTTTTGGGCAAATGCATTGAAAAATTGGAAAAACTTCCCGAGCGCAGCATTTTATCCGGCATAGGCGAGCTTTTAGATGAAAAACAAAAAACCTGGGCGAAAGCTAACTTGAAAAAAGACACGATATTTTTGCTAAAATTGATGCTAGACAATGAGAAATAAATAATAAGGAGGCGTTTCGCTTGCCTGCCCGTCGAAGCCTCGACGTAGGCGAGATGATTTAATGAAATAAAATTATGGCAACAATAAATTTTAAGGGAAAAGAAATCGTCAGGAATTATCATCTCGCGGTGCCGTACCACGAGCTAAAGCCGGATGGGAAAAAGAGTTTGACTAAAAAAATTGGGTTGAACGACAACCTTATTATCCACGGCGATAATTTGCTCGCGCTCAAAGCGCTTCTGCCGACTTACGCCGGAAAAGTTAAGGGTCGAGCTAAAAGTGGTTATTATAAAGCGGCAATTATGCTTGCTGCTTCAATAGTAGAAGCTTTAGCGTTTAAAATACTTTCTAAGAGTAATTTAGAAATGCCATTAGGAGATTGGCAGTGTAAAAATTCTTCATTTTTACCGATATTTTGCCAAAGTAAAAATAAAAATAGACTAAGTGTTTGCGAAAGAATACAGCCAATTTTTAAATTAGAAAGAAAAACAGATTTTAAAAAGGTGAATGAGGTGTGTTTAAAATTAGGAATTTTTTCTCAGAAATTTTTTAAGAAAATAGAAAAAATAAGAAAATTAAGAAATAAAATACATACTCAGGGATTAAGCAATTTAGATAGAAGTTATACTAAAAAACAACTAGAGTTCGTTTCTTCGGTTATGAATGAATTATTGGGTAAAATAAAAGAAGATATATGAATAGGAAAAACATTGGAATAAAGCAATCAAACCTTCCCCTTGTCCGCGCTTTACGGCCATTGGTTAAAGTGTGGCGAGACAAAACCACGAGGTTAATTTAAGTAAAATATGAAGAGAATACCAATATCATCTTCAAATGTTCGTTCAATCGGTTACGACCTACGGTCGGCTGTTTTAGAGGTGGAATTTACTTCCGGTGATGTATATCAGTATTTTGATGTGCCGGAACACCTGTATCAACAGCTAATGAATGCCTTGTCCAAGGGGCAGTTTTTGAATGATTATATAAAGTATAACTACAGATATCAGAAGGTTTGATAATTTTATGTTTATACCGAAAACACAAAGGATAGAAGAAATTTCAAAAAATAAACCCGAGGCGATCAAGCAGCTCGAAAGTATTTTTAACGCTAAAGTCCGCGTTTATATTGATTACGCGAATGTCCGCCCATGGAGTGTAAAATTAGGCTGGCACATTGATCTAAAACGTCTCAAGCAATTTTTGAATTCCTTTGATACAATCGGAGACGATGCAATCACTTTTTATAACGGTTATTTAGCGGGTAACGAACGATCCGAAAAAGAAAAATCGGAAACGGAAAACTGCAAATATGTTTTAAGAACAAAACCAGTGAAGATTATCAAACTTTCAATTGATGCTTCAAGTATCCTGCCGGATTCAACGGTCTTACTGGATCAATTTGTTCAACGCGCTCTCCTTAAAAAATATGAAATATCAACCATTGAATATTTAAATGAGCGATTCAAAGATATGAATAAAAAAGGCGAATACTTTATAGAGAATATGAAATGTAATTTTGATGTTGAAATAGGCGTTGATATGTTGCTTGACTGTGAGCGCGATAATGCGGAAACTTTTGCGTTATGGAGCGGGGACAGCGATTTTGCTGATCCGGTTGAAAAATTGATGGGTGCCGGCAAGAAGGTGATTTTATTTGCTACTGCTCGGAAAGTATCTAAAGAACTTTCCGCATTGGTGGCTAAAGGTTTGATGATTTTTGATATTCAGAAAATTCGTGATTTTATATGCTGGAAAAAAGAGTTGGAACGCAAAAGGGACCCCAATGAAGGGGCCCCCAAGCTCTAGAGTTAGTGATCTTTCGATCAATTACATTATATGTCTAAAATCATAAAAAAACAACCTGTGGATAACTCAAAAGCAAAATTTTCAACCCTCCCCCCTTGTCCGCGCTTTACGGCCATTGGTTAGGGCGTGGCGCGAGGGCGGATACAAAGAAGGAACGAGCGAAACGACTCGGCGGCTTTTGGAGTGGTGGTTTTCAGAGGAGCACCGGTTAGCCGATGGTTCGTCATTTGCTTTTTGGCGCGCGCAACGAGACGCCATTGAACATCTCATCTTCTGCTATGAAGTAATGCAGGGACGCAGTTTATACCAACTTGCTCAAAAATTAGAATCTCATATTCCGATTGACCCAAGCGCGGACAAGTGGGCAAAATATGCTTTCAAAATGGCGACGGGTTCGGGTAAGACAATGGTTATGGCGATGGCGGTTGTCTGGTCGTATTTCAACGCCACCAGAGAAAAACGGAGCGATTTCACTAAAAACTTTGTTCTTATAGCTCCCAATTTGATTGTGCTTGACCGCTTGATGGGCGATTCAAAAAATCCAGAATTTTTTGAGGGCGGTATTTTCAAGAAATATCCTTTTATTCCGTCCGAATGGAGCGGAGATTTTCAGATTGATGTTATTGGGCCGGAAGAGGAACGCACCAGTGCAAAAGCGGCAACGCTTTATCTTTTGAACTGGCAAAAGTTTGTTGAGCGCGGAAACGGCGAGGCAGAAAATCCGGTGCAAGATATTTTGGGCCCAAAGCCGCCAAGCGAGATTGCTATTTCTTTGGCAAAACTCAAAGATCGGCTGTTCCAGTTAGAGGATGTAATGGTATTGAACGACGAAGCGCACCATGTCTGGGACGAAGATTTGGTGTGGTATAAGGCAATTGCGGAAATTTACGCGCGCCCTGGTCTAATGTGTCAGCTTGATTTTTCGGCAACGCCAAAAGACAGGCAGGCAATTTATTTACTCATATCATCACTGAATACACGCTCGGCGAAGCAATACAAGACAAAGTAGTCAAACGGCCTAAAATTGCCGAAATAGAAAATATCCCAGAGATTGAAAGTGATAACGCTGCGGAAAAATATCGCGTACAAATAGACGCGGCCGTGGATAAATGGCGACTCTTTTACAAAGAGATTAAAAAGACGGGTAAAAATCCAATTCTTTTTGTTATGGCGGAGAATACCACGGCGGCAGATCAGGTGGAATTGAAAGTTTCTGATTTTCCATCCCCGCTATTTTACTATAACGATTTAAAACCGACGGAGATTAAAATGCGCAAGCGTGATTTGCTTACCGAGCAGATTGAGGAAGAAGAAATACTCACTATGCCGTTTGCCGATAGGCCGGACATTTATATCAGCGCGATTACAAAAAAGATTCAGAAATATGGCCGTGTGCCCGGCCAGTTTGAAAACATCGCGGGCATAACGAAGGAGTATATCAAGGATAAACTTTTTGATAAATCGCTGGACTTTAACGAGAATGACCTCAAGCGATTAAATAACGCCAAAGTCAGAGTTCGCTTAATTGAAGTTTTCGTTGAGCGTATCAATGACCTTACCGCCATTTCGGAAGATATAAAATTGGTAGGCGAAGAATTGCGGGCGTTGAATATAAAACCTTTTCCGTGGTCGCGCGATGTCTTTGAGGCGAGAAAAATCGTCCTCAATTTAACCCCTGTTGAAAATAAATTAGAGGAGCAATTTACCCGTTTGCTGGATAACGACGATGATGTTTTAGCGTTTATAAAAAATCATCAGCAGACGCTCAATTTTCGTATTACTTACATTGACACCAATGGCTTTGTGAGAAGCTATATACCAGATTTTATCGCGAAAACAAAGGATACTTACTGGATTATTGAAACGAAAGGCAGAGAAGATGTAGATGTAAAATTTAAGGATAAACGCGCTGATGAGTGGTGTAAACAAGTTTCAAAATTGACTGGTAAAGAGTGGGCTTATAGAAGAATTGATCAAGCAAAATTTGAGAAAGAACGATTTACGAGATTGGCTGATTTGGTTTAAAAATTTAGGTGGCGAGCTATATTCGTTGGCGCGCCTCGGTGGCAGCCCTTCGGTAATCTCAGGGCGCTACGGGGTAAAATTTTCCTTGAAAAAAGTGACCGGGGAACTGACTGAGGTTAGACCTCAGTCAACCCCAAACCTCAGGGCGAGGTCACTGGCGAGGTTTGACGTTGCCAGTGTCTAATAGATATATCCAATTTCTACTTTGAATTTATAGAAAACCAAAGGTTTTCTATACAATGCGGTATATAAAAAATCGCATTTTGGGCGGTTTTTTGGTAAGATATAGCAATGGAGCTGGATTTAAAAAAATTGAATAAGGAACAAAAGGAGGCGGTGAGTTATAAACAAAGGGCCGTTTGATACTGTCTTTGATATAATTTAAACTGAAAATACCCATATATGGGTATTACTGGTTCATAAAATGGGAAATGAAATTAATATCCGACATCATCTTTTTGTTAAAATTGACGTTATAATGCTCCTGTCCGTCGTGGTTTTAACGAAGACGGAGGCGTTTCGCTTGCCGATTTGAAGAAAAAATTTTTATGGCTAAAAATAATAAAAGATCGGAAGTTGAAAAATTACAAGCCGAGATTGAACGGTTGAAAAAGGAATTGAAGAAAAAGAAGAAATATGGTTTGGTTTGGGAAGAAAAGCCCGAAGAAGTTGTTGAGATGTGTAAGAAAAAATTGCCGGTGCTGAAGGAAGTAAAGAATAAAGAAATAATCACCGATAAAGACAAACCGGTGAATTTGCTGATTGAAGGCGACAATTACCACGCCCTCTCGGTTTTGAATTACACGCATAACAAAAAAGTTGATGTCATTTACATTGACCCGCCGTATAACACTGGCAATAAAGATTTTATTTTTAACGACCGCTATGTTGATAGAGAGGACTCTTACCGTCACTCAAAATGGCTGGCATTTATGGAGAAACGGCTAAAATTAGCAAAGAATTTACTAAAAGATACTGGAGTAATTTTCATTTCAATTGATGATAATGAAGTGGCACAATTGAAGTTATTGATGGATAGCTCCGATTTATTCGGAGAGAATAATTTCTTATCTATTATTAAGTGGCGGAGGAAAATTACGGGTGGCGGAAGTAACATTTTTAATCAAAAAACAGAGTATGTTTTAGTATATGCCAGAAGCAAAAATCGCTTTAATATCAATAAAGAATTAACTAAACCGGAGGCTTATTCTAATCCAGACAATGATTCTCGTGGTCCGTGGCAATCGGTTACCATTAAAGCCAGTGTAACGCAAGCTGGAGATAGAAAACCATATGAAATTATTACTCCAACCGGTAAAAAAATAATTGGCCAGTGGTTACATACAAAAGAAAATTTCCAAAATTTGTTAAAAGATAACCGTATTATTTTTCCCAATAATGGCAATGGCATTACCAAGGAAAAAGCAATTTTTGTATGAGGTAAGCGGTAGCACCCCAGATGATTTATGGCTCGATTGTGGCACCACAGATTCAGCGACTCGTATGATTCAAAATATGTTTGGCAAAAAAATTTTTGAAACCATCAAGCCAATTGAACTAATTATAAGAATGCTTAAATTAGCCTGTGGTAAAGAATCTATAATTCTTGATTTTATGGCTGGTTCTGGCACTACCGGACATGCGGTATTAAAGCTTAATAAAGAAGACAGCGGCAATAGAAAATTTATTTTATGCACTAATAACGAAAACAATAATGGCAATGGCTATAAGATTGCTGAGGATGTTTGCTATCCAAGAATAAAGAAAGTTATTGAAGGATATAAAAATTTGAAAGGCGAAAAAGTAGAAGGATTGGGTGGCAATTTAAAATACTTCAAAACCGACTTTGTTAATTACGATGAGCCAACAGATAGAAATAAAATAAAACTTACAGAAGAAGCAACAGAAATGCTTTGTATAAAAGAAGGAACTTTTGAGAAAGTTTTAGGACCAGAAAATGTTAAAGTTTTTAAAAATTGCGACCATTATACTGCTATAATTTTTGACCAGTTAGCAATACCGAGCTTTAAAGAAGCGATTAAAGGCATTAAGGGTAAGTTCAGCGTTTATGTTTTTTCGTTGGGCGATGAAACTTTTGATGACGAATTTGAAGACACTAAGTCAAAAATTAGATTATCGCCTATCCCCGAAGCGATTTTGAGGGTTTATAGAAGGATTTTTAAGTAATATGATTAAAAAAATAGATATTGACCAAGAAATAAAAAATCTGAAACAATTTCTTGACGATTCGGAAGTCACCCATCCAGATTATATTCCCCCAGAGTTGAAGGAGATACAAAGTTATGTGTTAGCAACCCATGCTCGTCTTGAAAAGGGAATGGAGGACTTGATTTTATCTCAGGTTCAAGAAAAGTTAGAACAAATGGATAAAGATAAATGGTATACCATTGTTGGGATAATAAATTCGCTGTTCGATTATATGTCGTATAGAAATAAAACCGAAATGATTAAAAGTTATAGTGGCGTGATAGAAAGTTTAATCAGGGTCTTAAATAAAGTTAATAAATACAGGATAGAGTTTGCTCATCCTAAGGGGCTTGAACTAAGAGATAAATATAATTACAACACCTCAAAAGGCAAACAGAATATCCGTGATATTTATAGATGTTTAAAAGACGCCGAAGACGAAATGAATAATTATTTTAAAAAATTGCTTCCGAAATAAAAATTTCAATATTCAACTAAAAATTTACCAAGAAAACGCAATATGGCTTATATATTTTTAGACGAATCCGGCGATTTGGGATTTAAAAAATCATCAAGTAAGTGGTTTTTATTTACTATCTATTTATTGATCGCAAAGATACCAAAAAGCGACTGAGAGAGAATTTTATCCGTTACCTTACCGACTCAATGAAAAAGAGGCGCGACGGATCGTTTAGCATAGAATTGCATTCATCT
>JAHIOY010000142.1 GCA_018894495.1 Patescibacteria group bacterium | reverse complement strand
TTTGTCTTAACGTTATTTTCAATTGTTTGTTCATAATTTTAATAGATTAAATTTAACAATTATTCGACCTAATTTAATCTACCAAAATTACGAAAAAATTACCAATTTCAGTCTCCGATTTCATTTGTCCATCAACCATTATGTTGTTGATTCTAATTTAGATTGGGGTCAGGATTTAAAACGACTAAGCCAATGGGTTAATGAAAAAGGTATTGATAAAATTTATCTTGATTATTCCGGAGGGTATGATAAAAGATATTATTCAGCAGAAAAATATTATTTAAAAGAAAAATTTGCCCCATGGTGGGGCACAAGAAGTCCAGAAGAATTACCTAAAGGAAGTTATCTTGCTGTTTCTGCTTTCTTTTTACAAAGAGGTCGAGGAACACCTATTCCTGATTTTGACCAACCCAGCGGTTATTACAATTGGCTCAATAATTATGAACCAATTGCCCGAGCCGGAAAATCAATTTTTATTTATTATATTCAGTAACTTTGTATATTCGTAAAAAATTCGTTATTCGTTGATTTATGAAGCTTGATACAATTTTAATTTTGGATTTTGGCGGACAATACTGTCATTTGATTGGAAGAAGAATCAGGGAAAATAACGTTTATACTGAAATAGCTCCCTATGACATTTCAAAAAAGGACTTTGAAAAAATCAGCCAGAATTTTAATGTCAAGGGCTTAGTCCTATCTGGCGGTCCTTCAAGCGTTTATGAAAAAAACGCTCCAAGAGTCCCGGAAGAAATTTTAGAACTCAAAATACCGATATTGGGTTTATGCTACGGCCATCAATTAATTGCCTATTTACTGAGAGGGAAAGTAAAAACAGCCGAAAAAAAAGAGTATGGATTATCGCTGGCGACACTAAAAAAGCCGCTCGCAATTTTAAAGGGATTAAAGAAAAAAGAAAAAATCTGGATGAGCCACGGCGACACCGTCTTTAGTCCCCCTCCGGGTTTTGAAACCCTTGCCAGCACCAAAAATTGTCCGGTTGCCGCTTTTAGAAGCAAAAAGAAACCGATTTTTGGCATCCAGTGGCACCCGGAAGTTGCTCATACTGAAAGCGGAAACAAAACCTTTAAAAACTTTCTTTTTGAAATCTGCAAATGCCGAAAGGATTGGCAGCCGGTTAATTTAATCAAAAATTTAGTGGCAGAAATTAAAAAAATGGTTGGCAAGGAACGAGCAATAGTGGCTTTATCCGGCGGCATTGACTCAAGCGTGGCAACGGTTTTAGCGGCAATAGCTTTGGGTAGGAATTTAACCGCGGTTTTTGTTGACCATGGTTTAATGAGAGAAAATGAATCTAGGCAAGTAAGAGAAACATTTAAAAAATTTGATTTAAATTTTATTGTAATGCAAGAGAAAAATAGATTCCTAAAAAAATTAAAAGGGGTAAAAAGTCCAGAAAGAAAAAGAAAAATAATCGGCAATGAATTTATCAGGGTTTTTGAAAAAGCGGCAAGAAGAGTTAAAGCAAATTATTTAGTCCAAGGAACAATTTATCCTGATAGAATTGAATCCGGCTATGCCCGAAAATCAGAAAAAATAAAAACTCATCACAATGTTGCCGGCCTCCCGACCAAAATAAAATTCAAGGGTATAGTTGAGCCGTTGCAAGACCTTTATAAAGATGAAGTAAGATTGCTGGCAAAAAAAATCGGCTTGCCGAAAGAAATACTATTCAGACAACCATTTCCGGGGCCCGGTTTGGCGGTCAGAATAATCGGCGAAGTAACCGGGAAAAAAATAAAAATTTTGAAAAAGGCGGATAAAATCGTCAGGGAAGAAATAGAAAGGTGGAACTTTGGCAAAAATCTTTGGCAATACTTTGCCGTTCTTTTAGACACCAAAACAACTGGCGTCAAAGGAGACAAAAGAGCTTACGGTCAAATTATTGCCCTTAGGGTTGTAGAGAGCCGAGAAGCAATGACCGCCAACTTTGCTAAGGTTCCTTATCAGATTCTGGAAAAAATTTCAACTCGCATCGTAAACGAAATACCAGAAGTAGTCAGGGTCGTCTACGACATAACCCATAAACCGCCCTCAACCATAGAATGGGAATAAAACTATGTTTGAAAACATAGAAAACAATTAGAAAAGGAGAAAAATATACTAAAGAAGTAAAGGAAGAATATCAAAAAGAATACTTGACACCATCTCAGGAATTGCTAAAATTACAATTAGAAGGCTCATTAGAAGAAACAGGTTGAGCGTGATGAGTGAACAATATCAACTGGGGCCAACTAGCCATTTCGTTACCGAAAATATGAACCAAAATTTAAAAATATTTTCAATAGGAGTTGCCGGCGGGGTGGTAGGTATTTTTTTAACTGGATTTTTGATGTTCGGGTTTTTTGCCATTTCGGATAAACTTAACCGGATTGACATTTATTGCCAAGAAGGGAAAACAACGGAAAAATCGGGAATAATCTGCGAGCTTCTTGAGATAAAAGATAGAGGAGAAACGCTCAAAGTATCCGATATAGTTTCATCGCCGACAGAATACGAAAACAAGATATTAAAAGATAAAACCACTTCCGGAAAATTTCTTGAAGTGAAGGTGAAAATAAAGAACGAAAGAAAAGAGTCGGTGGGTATTTCGGGTATTACGTTGATAGATAAAGAAGGGCGGAAATATGAAAATATGTGGGAAACAACTGATTGGATTGATAAGAATCTTCAGGGCGGAAACGTTGGAGCTGGTTTATCGCGCGATTTTACCCAGATTTTTGAAGTGTCGAAAGATACCCAAAATTTCAAAGTTAAAGTAATGCTTTGGAAAAGCGCGCTGGTTGATTAAAATCTATTCTTGACTCTCCTTTCTTTTTTCCCCTTTCCCCCCCTTTTTTTCCCCTTTCCCCCCTTTTTTCCCCCTTTTTTCTTTTCCTATTCATTCCTCATTACCACCTATTCAGCCATGGCTCGATAAGTGGTAATGGAAAAAAGTTTTTTTAACCAGTCGTCCGTGCCAATATCTTCACAGGTAATCAATCTTACCTCTTTCTCGCTCAAACCAAAAAAATCTCTTAAAAGATCAATCTCATCTTGACAATTAAAGGGATAAATCCAAACACTCTTTTGTAATGGATAAAATCCCAATTCTTTTAATTTACCTCGAAAGGATTCTCTATAAAATTTTTTCAGCTGAGAAATGTCAAAAATTACCAACCTCCACCTGCCATCCCATCTTTTTGGTCTCTTTATTTTTAGGGCATCAATTTGCATCCAGCCAGCCAGTTTCTTTCCCTCCTCGGTTAAATGAATATAGATTTGATTCCTTACCATTTTTATATCAATACAACCCCGCTTTTCTAATCTTTTAAATGCGGCAATAACCCTTCTTTTGTTATATTTATTATATTTTTTCCAACGTTTAATCCCACGGATTAAATTTATTCCAAAATAAGGAGAAGTGGCAGCTAAACAAATTAAACTACCGGTAGCTAACCAATAAAGAATATCTTTGGCGATTTCTGATCTGGGTTTTTTAAGATAATACTTATATTTTGTCATATTTTTGAAATTTTATTCATTACAACTTATCAAGCCATGGCTGAATAGGTGGTAAAGATTATATCCATAATTGCAGCGGAATTTAGAAATTCCAATATAAAAATTAGCGGTATTTAAGATAGGCCTTGTTTCCAAATCGCAAGTCAATGTATTCAAGATTCCCCCGCTTTTCCGGAGGAATTTTTTCGTTTAAAACCAAGTTTAAATTTAAGATCTGGTCCGGGATATTTCCTTGCGGGTCAAAAAAAATCTGCCAGCCTTCCGCAGTGACGACGATTAATTTCTTTTCCGAGGGAATAAATTCTTTAATTTTTAGTTTTTGGTTCTCGGCTAATTTTCCTTTAATTTCTAAAATATATTCTAAATAATTGCTTTCCAGCGCTTTTTCTCCTAAGTTAAGCGAATCAATATTACCAACAATTTTTGGCAATCCAGCCCCGTTAGAAACCCCCCCGCTCGGTTCAAAGATAATTCCTTCTCTATCCAGAAAGAAACAACCTTCTGCTTGCCCGCTTAAGTTTTCTTCCAGAAAATTTTGGCGGGCGGGACAAAAAATCGCTATTGGTTTTCTTTCTTCAATTTTAAGCGATATTTTATCCGGAAAAATCCTTTTTAAATCTGCTCTTGCGGCTTGGGGATATTCTTTTAAGAGGTTTTTCTGGATTTTATTCAATTGGGCTAAAAAAATGCTTTTTGAATTATAAAATACAATTTTTCTAACGATTTCTTTTTTTATGCTATTTTCTAATGTTTCGGAAGATATTTTTTGATTTCCCAAAATTTTAATCTCTTTGATTTGAAAAAAAGAGGAAAAAGAAATCAAATAAAAAATTCCGCCCAAAAATATCAAAATCAGAATAAATAACCAAAAAAATCGACTACGAAAAATCGATTTTTTCTTTTTTACTCGATGAGGCTTTCGGTATTTTTTCATAACCCTCTTTTTGTTTTCCTTATTTTTTCAACAATATAATTTAACCAGTATTTTGGCGACAGCGGCAAATCCTGCGTCTTGACATATTCTTTTTTATACCCGCCAAAACCCATCTTAAACAACGTTAATCCCGCCCAGGGGTGTTTTCTAATTTCGAATTTTTGATTTTTGATTTTTGATTTTTGATTTCCGTTTTCTGCCGATGCAGAAAACGGCGCTATTCCCCAAAAGTTAAATTTTTTACATCCTCGCCTTTTTGCCTCCCTAATCGCTTCCCACAAAAGTAAATAAGAAACCGGAATTTTGGGGTATTTAAGGGAAGAAGCGCTCTGGTGGTAAAATGCCGTATTCTGCCAAAAAACAATAATTGCCGAAGAAACGAGTTCATTTTTGTATTTTCCTAAAAATATTGAAATTTCATTATTCGGGCCAAAAGCCAGAAATTCATTTTTCAAATAATGAAGAGAAAAAGGGACAAAATGCTGGCGATTAACCGTCTCTTTATAAAGAAGGTTAAATTTTTCAACTCCCTCAAGGCTATTGTTTTTCTCTATTTTAATATCTTTATTTTTTTCTGCCTGTCTTATCAAATATCTGGTGGTTTTCCTCATCTGCTTTAAAAGGTCGTTTTCGTTAAGGGTTAAATCTAATTCCCAGCTTAATTCCGGATGCATATGAATTGGAGCCTCTCTAAAACCCAATTTTTTAAAAATTTCAATATTCTCCTCATTTCTTTTTAAAAGCGGTGAAATTCGAATAAAATCTGCTTTCTCTTCTCTCGCTCGCTCTTTTAAATAGTTTATCAAAACTTGGAGATATTTGTCTGAAAATAAGTGAGGAATGAATAAAAAAGTTCCTCTTTTCGCTTTAATTTTAATAGTTAAAGTAAGATTAACCAATTTTGAGTTTTCAAAAACTCCAAGTCTCCAAATCTTATTTCTCATCATTTTTTGAAATTCTCCCCAATCCCAAGAACTTAGAAATGTCTTTTCTTCACACCCCAAAAGAAAATCCTCCCAAATTTCCTTATTACTTATCTCTCGAACTTCAAGACTCATTTTAATTCTTTTCTTCTTGATAACACAATTTCTACGATCGTAGAAATTGTGTTATTTCAAAAATGTTGAATAAAGGTTAGTTAAACGTCTTCAAACGCCTTAATTAATCCAATCTATAATGGCAACCTTGGCTTTTTTTATTTTTTAAAGCCGCTTCGGCAATGAGCCGGGCAACTCGGACGCCGTTGCGCAACCCGATAAGATTATCGGTGAGCCCCGTTTCTTTATAAAATTTTTCAATTCGGTTTTCAAGGTAAATTAAGTCCTCTCTCGCCCGGCCAAGCCGTTTTTGACTTCTCGCTACTCCAACATAATTCCACATTGTTGCGCGAATAGTGAGCCAATCCTGAAGAATTAAAACATCATCCGGCTCTTCAATTCCGGTGTCAATCCAGGTCGGGATTTGAAATTTTTTTAGGTCTTGCTCTTTTTTCTGCGCTTTTATGTCATCAAGGCATCTTTTGCCCCAAACCAGTCCTTCAAGTAAAGAAGTGCTGGCTAGTCGGTTTGCGCCGTGTATTCCGGTGCAAGCCGCTTCCCCGATGGCATACAAATTTTTAATCGTGGTTTTGCCAAAACTATCGGTCCAAATTCCGCCGCAGGTATAATGAGCGGCCGGAATTACGGGAATTAGTTCTTTCTCAATATCTAACCCATATTTTAAACATTGCTGATAGATAAAAGGAAATCGTTCCTCGAGGCGAATCCCCTTTTTCTTAATTGGGGTCAAGTCCAAAAAGAAATTCTCAGTTCTTGTTTTTAACATTTCTTGATACATTGCCCGACAAACCTCATCTCTCGGCGTCAGGTCTCCGAGGGGGCTGTATTTTTTCATAAATGGCTTTAAAAATTGATTTAAAAGAATCGCTCCCTCTCCCCTGACCGACTCAGAAATGAGAAAATTTGGAGCTCCTTTTAAATAAAAACAAGTGGGATGAAACTGAATAAATTCTAAATTAATAATTCTGGCTCCGGCTCTTGAAGCAATAGCGATGCCATCGCCTCTGGCGCCTTCGGGATTAGTCGTATGAAGAAAGAGCCAGCCCGCTCCGCCCGAAGCTAAAATTGTCTGCTGAGCAAGAATTGTTTTAACTTTTCTTGAATTATGAGCCAAAACATAAGCCCCGATTGCCAGTAATGGCTGATAAATAAATTGTGTCTTTGGGGAGTGGTGCGAAGGAGTAATAATGTCAATAGCGGTATGCCCGGTTAAAATTTTGACATTAGAATATTTTTTTAATTCCTTAATCAGGTATTGTTCAATAAACTTTCCGGTTTCATCGCCAATATGAATAATTCTTTTTTGGGAATGTCCTCCTTCTAACGTAAAATGAAGCTCACCCGAGGGTTCTTCGGAAAAAGGAATTTTCAATCTGTCTATAAGAAAACTTTTAACAATTTTAGGACCTTCTTTGGCTAAGATATTAATGTTGGCGGCATTTCCAATTCGGTCTCCGGCAGCAAATACATCATCGGCTAACATTTTTGCTGAATCATTTTTGCCGCGGTAAATTGTCCCTCCTTGGGCATAAAAAGTATTGGATTCTTCAAGCGATGTGGAACGATTAATTATGACAATTTTAAAACCGGCTTTTGCCCCAAAAATTGCTGCCGTGAGGCCTGAAATACCGCTCCCAATAATTAAAATTTCAGTTTCTAATTCATTTTCCATAAGAAATTTCCAGCATTTTAGTTAGGGCCTTTTTAGCTTTACTCCTAATTTCTTCTGACAACCTGATTTTATATCTTTCTAAAAGCAAAGAATTATAAACTGCCTCCAGCCGATTTTTTTTCTGCTGGATGCATATTTTAGCCGGAGCGGAATAAAATTTTTTTTCCGGAACCTCTCGTTTTAGTCGCTCCAACATTCCCACCTCGGTCAAAATTATAAATTCTTTTGCCTTGCTTTCTTTTGCCCGCTTAAGCATTTGAGAGGTGCTGCAAACATAATCCGCCAAATCAATAACCTCTGGCGGGCATTCGGGATGAGCAATTGTTTCAGCCCGGGTAAAAATTTCTTTTGCTTTTTTTACTTCGTCTGCCCTAAATTGTTGATGAACGTAACAAAACCCCGGCCAAGAAATAATTTCTTTATCTGTGCGCCGACTTACATAATTAGCCAAGTTTTTGTCGGGGACGAAAATAATTTTTTTATTGGGAAGGGAGTTAACGATTTTAATCGCATTGGCCGAGGTACAGCAAATATCACAAACTGCTTTGGTTTCAGCCGTGGTATTGATATAGCAAACCGTTGCCGCCTCGGGATGCTTTCTTTGAAGTTTTCTCAGTTTTTCAATTGAGACCTGGCCTGCCATTGGACATTTTGCTTCCAAAACCGGCAGCAAAACCATTTTATCCGGATTTAAAATTTTAGCCGATTCAGCCATAAAATCTACGCCGCAAAAAACAATTACTTTTGCCGTTGTTTCAGCAGCTTTTCTGCTTAATTCCAAAGAATCGCCGATAAAATCAGCCACTTCATAAATTTCCGGCAATTGATAGTTATGAACTAAAATTACCGCTTTTTTCTTTTTCTTTAATTTCTTGATTTCACTAATTAAATTCTGCTCTTTAAGCATAATTTTTAAGAAAGTTAGTAATTCTTTTAGCATCTTTTTGAGAAATGTTAATATGGGTAGGGAGATTAATAATATTTTTGGCAATTTTTTCTGCCCGAGGGCAACTGCCTAAATTATACTCCATTTTCGCAATCTCGGTGTCCGGTGGAACGAGCGGGGTTTTTCTCCAGCCATCGTCTAAATAAATTTTTCTTTTTCTGGCTTTTTCTAAAATTTCATCCGTATTTTTATTGGTTAAAATCGGATAGCGCATAAAAACGGGTTTTCTGCCCTCAAGAGGTTTTGCCAGGGGTAAAACGAAACCAGCGTCTTTTAATTCTATTTCATACAAATTTGCTATTCTTCTGCGATGTCCGTTAAACTTCTCCATTTTTTTAAATTGATTTAGGGCTAAAATTGCCAAAGCATTTGGAAAACGTTTTGGAAAATGTTCCGGAATCCCGCCAATTTTTTCTTTTTTAGAGACGGCTTTTGATAAAATTGAAAGTTTGTGGCAAAAGCCCAAAATAACCCTTCCTAAATATTGATTTAAACCATAAGCGGGCAAAATTAAGTAATTCATCAAAATTGGATGCAATAATTGCTGTAAAATCCAAAAATACGAAGGAAAATCCAATTTTTCCTGAAATTCCCTTAGGCGCTCCCCTATTTTTTCATTATTGGTTGCCGCCAAGCCACCAAAGACCGAAGAAATTATTTTATCTCTGCCAAAGGAAAAAAAAGAGGCGTCACCGAAAGTACCGCAAAGTTTTCCCTTAAATTTCGCTCCCAAAGAATGAGCGCAATCTTCAATTAAAAATAAGTTATTTTCTCTTGCAATTTTCAAAATTTCATCAATTTTTGCCGGCCAGCCAAAATTATGCTGAACCATAACTACTTTGATTTTTGAGGCTTGCCCTGAGCTTGCCGAATGGGTTATTTTCTTTTTTAAGTCATCAGGGTCCATATTTATTGTCTCATCAATGTCTATAAAAATTGGTTTTGCGCCTCTATCTAAAATTGGATTTACTGCCGCATTGCAGGTGAAAGCCTGGAGCAAAATTTCATCTCCTTCTTTGATTTCCATTGCCTCCAAAATTGCCATTAAACACGATCTTCCGGAATTAAAAGAAATCGCATGTTTCACCCCTAAATACTCTCTCAATTCCTCTTCTAAACGAGAAATGTTCTCGTTTGTTTTCCATTTTTGGGGCTGAAAAATTAATTTCAAAGCCAAAAGGATGTCATCTTTTTCGGTATTTGGAGATAAAGAAATTGAAATTGGCTTGCCCTCATAAATTTTACGGAATAAAATTTGGGCGGGTTTTAAAACTTGACAAAATTTCATAATTTAATTAACAACTCAATTAATTTTTTTGGCAACCTTCCTTCTAAAAGCATAACATCTCCGTTTTTGCAAAAACTTTTTATTTTTTCAAAAATTATTTTCGGATTTTCCAAAAATAGAATATTTCCCTCTTTTCCGCCACCTTCAATAAATCCCTCTTTAAGTTCCTTGAATCTATCCTTCGTAGTAATTATTGCCAGAGAGCAAACTTCGCCAATTTTTTTGCCGATTCTTTTGTGAACTTCTTTTGAAGCACTACCCAATTCTATCAAACAAGGCATTACAATTACTTTTTTATTTACCCCGTAGGAAGCCGAAGGCTTTCCTTCGGGGCCCGGAAAAGTTTTTAAATATTCCAAATGATAAATCACTCCGTCCGGATTGGCCGAATAAGTGGCGTCAATAATGTTTAAATCATTAATCCCCTTTTTCAATTGAATTCCGGCAAATTTATTTTCAATACGCTTGCAACCCCTTGAAATTTCCTCCTCATTCATTCCTAACTCTTGAGCAACTGCTTTAGCTCCTTCAATGTTTTCCATTCCTGTTAATTTAACATCTTGACCATAAAGAAATTTCTTGATTTGGGTCCTCTGATAA
This sequence comes from Patescibacteria group bacterium, assembly GCA_018894495.1. Classification (GTDB taxonomy): domain Bacteria; phylum Patescibacteriota; class Minisyncoccia; order Minisyncoccales; family JAHIOY01; genus JAHIOY01. The sequence continues at coordinate 1,919 of JAHIOY010000142.1, read as the reverse complement.
AGTGCCAAGCAATATTTGTTTTTCGCGTTGAAAAAAGATACACCATCTGGCGGCAAACTTTCAATCAACTCGAACTTTGTCTTGATTATATTTTCTTGTGAGCCAAAAGTCGCCATATGCTGCTCATTTATTCCAGTTAAAATACCAATTTTTGGCTTAACAATATCGCAAAGCAGTTTTATTCCTCCCCGATTGTAAGCTCCCATCTCGCAAACAAAAATTTCATGCTCTTCTTTTAAATCATTCAAAATACATTGGGAAATCCCAACTTCACTATTTTGATGCTCAAGAGTCTTTAAAACCCTGTATTTTTCTGATAAAATGGCGGCTAAAAATTCTTTGGTTGATGTTTTGCCATAAGAACCAGTAATGCCGACAACTAAAAGATTCTTGAATTCCTCTCTTTTTTTCTTTGCCTTTTTGATAATTTGATTTCGTCCTAAAATGGCCAAAGGTTGAAAAATAAGAACAATCGCTGAAATAATTGCCGGAGTAAAAATATCAAAAATTAAGAGCCAAAAGGCAAGCCAAAAAATTTCCCATCCAATAAATCGGAAAGCAATAACAAGAATTAAAATTTCTAAAAACAAAGCTGCACTAACTAAAACAATAACTTTTTTAGTAAAGACAGGTAATCTTAATTTTTTTCTAAAAAAATCCCTTAAAGCTCGGATTCCTTCAAGAAAATATAAAATTAATAAGATTAAAAAAGCAGAAGAAACTAATATTTCTAAAATTGTTCGATAAAATGGGAAATCCGGAGGATATATTTCTAAAAAAATTCCTGAGCCAATGTTTAAAGACGAACCGAGAAATATTTGAGAAAGAAAAATAAAAAATATAATAATCTTTAGAAGAATGAGTTTATTTATTAGAAGTGACTTCCCTTTGGCGGTTCTAAAATGGTCAATAAATCGACCAATATGATATTCTTTCAATTGCCAGAGATAAAGCCAAAATAAAATTGCTTTGGTCTCTCGAATAAACCAAAAAAAACTTAATAGAAATAGAAAAGACATAATTCATTGAATAACACATTTTCTACGATCGTAGAAAATGCGCTATCGGAAAAACATTAAAAACTTTCTTTTATCCCGCCCCTTTTGAAAGAGCGGGATAAAAAATTTATAATAATTTCGGCTAATTTTTCAGGGGTTTCCAAATAGGGGGTATGCCCAACATTTTCTAAAATTTCTAATCTTGAATTTTTTATTTTTTCCTTTAATAAATTAGCGTCTTCTAAGGGAGTAATTTTATCGTTTTTGCCCCAGATAATCAAACAGGGAATTTGAACTTGCGGCAGGAAAGGGGTTAAGTCCTCGGCGACTATTTTTTTAAAGGTCTCCTTCAATAGCCCTTCTGTTTTTAGGTAATCGGTTTTTCTCACGATAAAGCGGTAAAAAATTTTGCGGAAAAAGCTAAAAAAGGGCAAAAAATAAAATTTATTTCCCATCTTTGCTATTTTTGAAAGAAAAAGTTCAAACGAAGTTTTTTTATGCTTTATCCCGGCTGTCCCAACCAAAATTAAACCATTTAATTTTTCCGGATGTCTTAGGGCAAATTTTATAGCCAGACGGCCGCCGAAAGAGTGACCCAATAAAAAAAACGGTTCGGGAATTTCTGAAGAAAATTTTTCCAGCCAATTCAAATAATCCCCTAAATCCCAGGGATGAGTTAGTCCGGTTTCTTTTTTAAACCCGGGTAAATCAGGCGCTGTCACCCTAATACAACGAGAACTGTTCTCGTTGTATTGTTCTATTTTTTCTTTGACTGCTTGCCACTTTTCTTTTGAGCTCTGCCAGCCGTGAAGAATAAGCAATGTTTTCATTCTTTTAATTTTGGAGAAATTAAAAAATTCATTCTTTTAATTTTGGAGAAATTAAAAAATTCATTCTTTTAATTTTTGGGGAATTGTTTTG
>JAHIOY010000141.1 GCA_018894495.1 Patescibacteria group bacterium | reverse complement strand
TTTAATTGTCGGGGCTATTAATTTCAACTGGCTTTATGGAGCATTTTTTGGCGAGTCCAAGACCCCAAAGTTTGTTGAAATTACAGAGCAGGATTTAGCGGCTTTTAAAACCAGGGGAGAGACGGCTTTTGAAGTGGTCCAAAATGTTTTTTTAATGTCGGGTTTTTGGGGGATGGAACAGTTCCGTTATGAGAGCTTAAAAAATATAAAAGAGAACTGGGGAAGGAGTTTTTATTTTTTACTGCCTGTTATAATTTTGGGATTGGTTTATAATTTTAAAGACAAGGAGAAAAGGGGATTGAACATTGGCTTGATTATCATATATGTAACGGCTTTTGTTTTGGCTTTGGGAATTGCCCTGCCAATAACCTCTAAAATTACTCTCTGGCTTTTTAATGAACTGCCTTTTTATAAAGGGCTAAGAGAGCCGCAAAAGTGGGTGGCGGTTATGGCTGCCGTTTATGAGGTCTTGTTGGTTTGCGGGCTGGTCCAATTGTTTAAGAGAAAAATTGTCATTAACAATAAAGGATTGACTTCATTTTTATTGACCTTTATAATTTTACTGCAGGCCCCTTTAATGGTTTGGGGCGGGGCAGGACAGATAAGGCCAATTGAGTATCCGAAAGATTGGTATGAGATGAACGATTTCATCGTTAAAGAAACAAATTGTCAAAAGAAGATTCTATTTTTACCCTGGCATTTATATTTGAGTTTTAAATGGGTAGGGAATATTATTGCCAATCCTTCGCCAAGTTTTTTTCAATGCCCGGTGATTTTTGGAGAGAATATGGAGTTTGGCGGAATCTTTGGCCATAGCGCCGAGCCGGACAAAAGAGAAGTAGAGAGATGGGCTCTCAATGTTGGCAGAACTAATTTGTTAGAGGAAAATAAACTGAACATTGGCTATATTGTTTTGGCCAAAGAAGTTGATTGGCAAAATTATTTATGGCTCGGAAATTATCCCAATATAAAATTAGTCAAAGAGACAGAGAATTTATTGGTCTATAAAGTGGAAAAATATGGAAAGGATTAAAAAAATAATAAAATTGGTTTTGGATGAGATTGCTGGAATTTATTTATATTTTTTGGCGTTTTATTTTACTTGTCTTGTTTTATCTTTTTTCTTTGAATCCTGGAATTTATTTTTTAACTGGAAAGCTTTTCAGTTCAGCGCCATAATTTTTGGTATTTTGAGTTTGCTCAGCGATAAGGGGAAAAAATTTATCTTGTCCAAAATAGAGCCGCTCAAATTTAAAAGAAAAATAAAATTTATTATTTTTTTCAAAAAGATTTTTGTTGATTTAATCAGTTTCTTTCCAAAAAAAATCACTAAAAAAAATTATCTAAAAATTATTTTAATGAGCGTTATTTTGATTTATATTCTCATCAAAGGAATAGAGGTAATAAATTTTTTCATTTTGGCTTACGGTTTGATTTCTGTTTTGTTTATAATGGAAAGTCGCCTTGCGGCCGGTATCGCCTTGCTCTTCTTGATTTCTTGTCCAATTTTGTTAATATTAAAAAAAGAAGGAATGGCTGAGACGCTCGCAATTTACGCTTACTATTTTTTGGTGATTACCGTTCTAACTCAAATTAGAGAATATATAAAAGAAAACAGAGAAGAAAGCCCTGAAAAAGTTATCCACAGCTAGGGGCATTGACAAGCTTTTTGGGTGAGATATAATAAAAAAAGTTATCCACAGGGGGGGGTATTGACAAGGGTTTTGATTTGTAAGAATATAAAAGAATAATTCGAAATTATAAATAAAATAATAAAATAAAAATATGGGAAAGAAAATAAAAAGATTTTTTTCTAACGACAGAAAGGTCAGCAAATTAATTTTTAACCTCCTTATAATTGGGGTGGTGGTTTTAATTGCCGGCAGCGGTGTCTTTGCTTATTTTAAAAGAGAAGCCGCGGACAATCAATTCAGTTATGGTTACGGCTATGGTTATGGTGATGGCACTTATGGCTACGGTTATGGCTATGGCTACGGAGCGAATATCTCTGGCAATGAAGATTATGGTTTCTGGGGCGCTGATGGCAAAGCGACTGACGTTGCGGTTACGGCAAAAACAGAAAACAGTTTAACGATAGGTTATACTACTTCTTATACCGCTAAAAACAGAATAGAGTATGGCACCAGTTCTTCTGCGATGAATAGTACTACCAGTTGGAGTTCTTGGCAGACAGGAACCAATACTATTACAGTTTCTGGTTTAACAGCTAGTACTATTTATTATTATAAAGTGGCGACCCAAGATGCTGGTGAAAATGTTTGGTACAGCACGGCAACAACGGCTACAACTACCGCGACTGGCGCTGTAACCGTCACTTCTTCAGTGGTTGGTTCAACAACTACTGTTAGTGTTGGCAGTTATAGTGGCACAGTTACTAATATGTTTACATCATTGGGAGTTACCTCAAGTTCGTTCTCCCAAGCCTTTCTGGCGACAGCTATAAGTTCTACTGTCTCTGTCACTGGATTGACCGGCGCTGTCTCAATGGATATTCCGGCTGGCACTACTATTTATGCGGCAACCGGTACCTTTTCTTCTATTCCTGCTCCATCGGTTGATACCAACTATACTTCTGCTTCATCTTTAACAGTTAGCGGTTCAAGTTATAATCCGATTGGCAAAGTAGTTGAATTTGGTATTTCCGGTGTTTCATTAATATTTGACAAGATTGTAACAGTGACTATTCCCGATGTTACTGAAACCCCGGCTAAAGTTATTTACAGCGTTAATGGAACAATTTGGACTGAAATCAGTCAATGTAATGCCAGCGATATCACATCTACTGCTACTTCTTCTCTGACCTTCCCCGGCGCTTGTTTTGGCTACAATGCCAGCACCGATATCATTACTCTTAAAACCTATCACTTTACTAAATTTGCCGGAGTAAAGGTTGTTACTACTACTACCACCACTACTACTACCGGCGGCGGAGGCGGATATACTGCGACGGTGCAAGCCCCTCAAATTAGTGGAATAACAGTTACAGTAGGGGATGCATTCGCTACTATTAGTTGGAAAACCGATAAATCTTCTCTTACCTGGCTCGTTTATGGAACTTCAACTGCTTATGGCTCGGAAATAAAAACTACTACTTCCACCGCTTCTCATTCCTTGACCTTGACCGGACTTTCTCCTTCCACCGCTTATCACTATCAAATTAAATCAAAAGATAGCGCCGGTAATGTCGGGACATACACTGACAAGACCTTCACCACCTTAGCCCTGGGCGAGCAGCCAAGAGTGGTTGAATGGCCGACTGTTACTACTAAACCGATTTCAGAAATGACAACCGCTGAATTGAGAGCCGAGATTATTAGAATTACAGCCCTAATTTCTCAACTTCAAGCCCTATTAGGAAAACCAGTTATTGAAGGTATTCCAGATGGCTTCACCTTTGCCAAAAACCTTAAAGCGGGAATGTCTAACTCTGATGTGGTCTATCTAAAAAAGATTTTGGATGTTGAAGTTCCAGACCACGCAAAATGGACAGGAACCAAGTACTTTGGTTCAAAAGCTAAAGCCGCTGTGGTTAAATTTCAGAAAAAATACAGCGCTGATATTTCGGCAGTTGCTGGATATACAATTAAGGCATCAGGATTTGTTGGAACCGGAACGAGAGCAAAACTAAACCAACTTTTAGGAAAATAAATAACAGGGGTCAGACCCCCTAGAAATCAAACCCGACGTTGAATTTAACGTCGGGTTTTAAATTGAGTGCGTCAGGACTAAGGGGGCGTGTCAAATCATTTAAGAAAGTAAGCGAGTTGGCGAGGTTTGACGTTGCCAACCGTTTAATTTAATACGGGGGTTGACTAATGTCGTATCGGATGTATAATATTCTAAACTATCCGATAATTGTGAAAATGTTAATTGACCTAACTTTATACAAACGAATAAAAGAAAAAAAGGAGCGTCTTGATAACTTAAGACCGCTGCCTCAAACCGCTCTTTCCAAACTAAAAGAACAGTTTGCGATTGAAATGACATACCATAGTAATGCCATTGAGGGGAACACTTTGACATTAAGAGAAACCCAGCTTGTTATTCAGGAAGGATTAACTATTGCCGGTAAGTCCTTGAAAGAACACTTGGAAGCAGTTAATCACAAAGAAGCAATTGACTTTTTGGAGGATTTAGTAAAAAAGAAAGGTCCTACTACCGAAGCTCTGATTCGCCAGATTCATTTTTTAATTTTAACAAAAATCAATAATAGAGAATCTGGTAAATATAGGGCGGTTCAGGTTAGGATTACCGGCGCAGATTATCTGCCCCCTCAAGCTTTTGAGGTGCCGTCTTTGATGGAGGTTTTTATGGAATGGCTTAAAAGAAATTGGCAAAAAATGAATCCGATTGAGCTGGCGTCCCTATCTCATTTTAAACTCGTTCATATTCATCCATTTATTGACGGTAATGGACGAACAGCTCGGCTTTTAATGAATCTTATTTTAATGAAAAAAGGATATCCGCCAGCTATAATTTTGAAAACAGACCGAAAGAAATATTACCAGGTCTTAGACCAAGCCCATCGAGGAAATTTTGCCCCCTTTGTAAATTTCATTGCCAGAAACGTTGAAAGGTCCTTAAATTTATATTTAGATGCTTTCGAAATTAGAAAAACAAGAAAAGAGGCGGAGAAAAAGAAATATATTTCTTTGACTGAAGCCGGCCGGGGTACACCCTATTCTCAAGAATATTTGAGTCTTTTAGCCAGACAAGGCAAAATCGACGCTTTTAAACTCAAAAGAAATTGGCTCACCACCAAAGAGGCAATCGAAAGATACATTAAAAGTCGCAAACGAAAAAGATAAAAAACAGAATCAAAACAAAGGAGATTCCATTTAAAATTTATGAAAGTTTTGATTTTAGCCGGGGGTCAGGGAACGCGGCTTTGGCCATTGAGCCGCAAAATAAAGCCAAAACAATTTCAAAAATTGTTCAGCAGCAAAACACTGCTCCAAGAGAGCATTGAGCGATTGCTGCCCGTTTTTCCTTTAAAATCTCTTTTTATTTCAACTAATGAAGAATATGTTAAAGAAGTAAAATTTGAAATTTCAAATTTACCCCCAAAAAACATTATTGCCGAGCCGGAAAGAAGAGAAAGGGTGGCGGCAATTTCTCTTTTTTTAACCCGCCTTAAAAAAAAAGAGTTTAACCAGCCGTTCGTCGTTTTGCCCTCTGACCATTTAATCAAAGAAAATGAAAAATTTCAGAAAGCAATTTTAGCCGGCGAAAAATTTGTCGCCGAAAATCCTCAATATATTTTGACTTTTGGCGCTAAACCCATTTTTCCCGATACTGGTTTGGGTTATATTAAAAGAGGTAAGCCCGCTTTCAGTGAGATAAATAATTTTAAAATTTATAAGGTTGCCTTTTTCAAAGAAAAACCGAATCTAAAAAGAGCCCAAAGTTATCTTAAAAATAAAAATTATCTTTGGAATATGGGAATTTTTATTTTTACCCCGGGCTTGATGGAAAAAGCGATTAAGGATTTTGTGCCCGATACTTACAAAAGATATGAGAGAATTAGAGAAGCCCGAGGCAAGCCGAATTTCAAAAGCGTCCTGAAAAAAGAATATGGAGAAATGGACAGCGTCAGTTTTGATTACAGCATAATTGAAAATTATTCCAAAATTGCGGTTCTGCCCTTAGACGTTGGCTGGAGCGACGTTGGCAGTTGGACGGTTTTGAAAAATTGTTTATCTTCTCCCAATAAAAATTTTATCAAAGGGAATTACCTCGGCATTGATTCCAAAAATGTGCTCGTTTACGGTTCAACAAACAAACAATTAGTAGCCGTTCTCGGCGTCAGGGACTTGATTGTGGCCGTGACCGATGATATAATTTTAATATGCAATAAAGACGAGTCCCAGAAAGTTAAAAAATTAGTTGAAAAATTGGAAAAAAACAAAAAATTTGACTATCTATAATATGAAGGCAAACCAGGTTAGGAATTCTTCAATTCACAATCTCTTAATAAACTCCCTTAGAAAGGGTGACGCTGCAGATAAAACAAAAAGACCCTGGGGAGAGTTCGCTAATCTTCGGCAAGAAGACGGATTAAATATAAAAATAATTAAAGTGAAGCCCAAAAGCCGGCTTTCTCTTCAAAGCCACAAATTGAGAGATGAGGTTTGGTTTTTGTCAAACGGGAACCTCTATTGTCAAATAGAAAACAAAACGATTGAAATGAAAAAGGGGCTTTCTTACTTCATTCCCAAGGGCTCAAAACACCGGCTTTGGGCAGAAAAAACCGGGGGGGAAATTATTGAAATCTCCTCTGGTAAATTTAACGAGGAAGACATCGTTCGCTACCAAGACGACTATGGCCGGGTAAAGGAATCTTAAGCAAAAGGCTCATTCATCTTTTTGAACCTAATTGACCCCTCTTGACATCCATTGCTGGGTGTCTTATTATTAAACTATGATTAATCCAAAAGAAATTTATACAACCAAAGAAGCCCAAGATTTTTTAAAGATAAGTCAAAGCACAATTAAACGGCTTTTAAAAAGAGGGATGCTTAAGGCATATAAAGTTGGCGGCACCTATCGCATTTGGGGCAGTGAGATTTTACGATTGGTTTCGCCCAAAGTTGAATCAAGTGTCTATCAGGCATACAACAAACTCCGACAAAAAACCAGAAAAGCCATTGAGAGGTGGTAAAGTAAAATTACTATGCAAACAAAAGTTGGAATCTTAGGTTACGGAGAAGTGGGCAAAGCCATCGCCAAATTATATTGCGACCCTAAAATTAAAGACCTTAATCGCGATGATGGCTTGGAAGGAGTGGAAATTTTGAATGTCTGCATTCCTTGGAATGAGAAATTTATTGAAATCGTTAAAAAAGAAATTAAAAAGACAAAGCCCAAACTGACCATCATTCACTCCACAGTGGCTCCGGGAACAACAAAAAAAATCGGCGGGATGATTGTCCACAGTCCAATTAGAGGGATTCACCCAAAACTTTTTGAAGGTATTAAAACCTTTGTTAAATACATTGGCGCCGATGATAAAAAAGCAGGTGAATTAGCAAAAAAACATTTAGAAGGACTGGAAATAAAAACAAAACTCTTTATGCCTTCGGAAACTACTGAGGCGTTAAAACTCTGGGATACGACTCAATACGGCTGGTTTATTGTCTTAAATAAAGAAATAAAAAAATGGTGCGATAAGAAAGGGTTGGATTTTGACGCAATTTACGCGGAAGCCAATAAATCATATAACGATGGTTATCAAAAATTAGGCAAACCCGAAGTTGTCAGGCCATATTTAAAATATATGCCGGGTGGAGTCGGCGGACATTGTGTTATTCTAAACTGCGAGCTCTTGGACAGCGAAATTGCAAAATTTATTTTAAGAAAAAATAAAAAATATTAATGGTTGAAGCAAAAAAGAAAAAAGCATTAATTACCGGGATTGCCGGACAAGATGGTTCTTATCTGGCCGAATTTTTATTAAGCAAGGGTTATGAAGTCCACGGCATCATAAGATGGGACAGTGTTTTTACCACTCAAAGAATTGAACACCTTTATCAAGACCCTCACGTTAACGGAGTAAGATTATTTACCCATTACGGCGACATGACCGACACCGGAAATCTTGAAAAGTTAATCAATCAAATTAAACCTGACGAGATTTATCATTTAGCCGCTATGTCCCATGTCAGGGTAAGTTTTGATATGCCGGAATATACCGTTAACACCGATGGTTTAGGAACATTACGGCTCTTAGAGGCAATTAAGAATTCAGGTTTACCAATAAAATTTTATATGGCGGCTTCAAGCGAGATGTTTGGAAGTTCACCCCCGCCCCAAAATGAAAATACGCCCTTTCATCCAAGAAGTCCTTATGCCTGCGCTAAAGTTTTTTCTTATCATATTACCCGTTTTTATCGAGAGGCGTACGGAATTTTTGCCTCCAATGGCATTCTTTTTAATCACGAAGGGTTTCGCCGAGGTCCAACTTTCGTTACCAAAAAAATCACTTCAGCCATCGCCAGAATTAAAGCTGGTCTTGATAAAAAAATTTATTTGGGAAATTTAGACGCCAAAAGGGACTGGGGACTGGCTCAAGAATATATAGAAGGAATGTATGGGATTCTTCAACAGCCAGAACCAGATGACTTCGTTTTAGCTAC
>JAHIOY010000140.1 GCA_018894495.1 Patescibacteria group bacterium | reverse complement strand
GGATTCATTGTCCCGGCATCAACGTTAACATAGGGGTCAATCTTGATGGCCGTAACCCTAAAACCCTTGCTTTGGAGAATTTTTCCAATAGAAGAAGTTGCGACTCCCTTACCAATGCCAGACATTACTCCGCCAGCTATAAAAATAAATTTAGCCATCGTTACCCCCACTACGAATTTACGAATATTTACTAATATACGAATTCGTATATTAGTATTGATTAGTAAATTCGTAGGAACTATTTTTCTTCAACAATAATAACTTTTATTTCCGCTTCCAGATTATGTTTAAATTTAATTTTTACCGGAAATTCGCCTATTTCTTTTATTGGGCTTGTTAAATCAATTTGGCTTTTCTTTACCTCAAAACCAAGTTCCTTCAGTTTTTCAGAAATTTTTTGGGCATTAAATGATTCAAAGAGCTGATTTTCTTTTCCTAATTTTACCGGAATAACGATTTCCTGGCCGTCAATAGCCGTGGCATTGTCTTGGATTTTTTTCAGCTCTTCTTCGGATTTTTTGTCTTCAATTTCTTTTTGGGTTTCCAGCCAAATAATCGCTTTTTTATTAGCTAATTTTGCCAAACCCTTAGGAATTAAAAAATTCCTGGCATAGCCATTTTTAACTTCCTTGACTTCATACTTTTTGCCTAACTTATCTACATCTTGGAGAAGAATTACCCGCATAATAAGAGTTTAATTTAAAATGAAAAATGAAAAACTAAAAACGACAATTTAAAATTTAAAATTTTTAATTTTTCATTATCATTTTTCATTTTTAGTTTTTAGTTTTTAATTTCTCGTTATATTCTATCTCATCTCTCTTATTACTTCAATAGCTTTTTCAAGTTGGGGGTCTTTATTTTCCTCAAAGTCCTTTTCGGTCATCTCTACTTTTATATCAGGCTCCAAGCCCTTATCAGTGATTGACTCCCCTTTTGGGGTAAGCCATTTGGCTACGGTTATTTTCAAGGAAGAGCCGCCGCTCAATGTTTCCAATTCCTGAACAGAACCTTTTCCAAATGACTTTTCTCCGATTAATAATATACCACGGTTGTCCTTGAGAGCGCCAGCCAAAATCTCTGAAGCGGAAGCAGAGCCCTCGTTAATTAAAAGGACAATTGGATATTTTGAAAATCTGCCGGGTCCCGGGGAGGGGTAAATTTTTTGCTCCTTTTTTCCGCCAAAATCCTCAATTACTACGGTCTCGCCTCTTTCTAAAAACCAACCGGTAATTTCTTGAGCGATTTCCAAATAACCGCCAGGATTATTTCTCAAGTCCACAATTATTTTTTTGGAAGGACTTGTCAAGATTTTATTCGCCGTTTCTCTAAAATTTGAGCCAGCGCTTTCTGAAAACTGATAAATTTTTATATAAGCAATATCGCCTTCTTTAAATTCTAATTTCAAAGAAGGAATTTTAATAACATCTCTAATTAATTTTATTTCTTGGGTTTTTTCCCAGTCCGCCCTAAAAATGGTAAGAATAACTTCGGTCCCCTTTGGTCCGCGAATTAAATTAACCGCCTCGTCAACCGCCAAATCAGCAGTTGAAACGTCATTTATTTTAATAATTTTATCGCCAGGCCGCAAGCCGGCTCTTTGAGCAGGAGTGCCTTCCAAAGGAGAGATAACCTGAAGTTGTCCTTTTTTTATTCCAACTTCCATTCCCACTCCTTCAAAAACGCCCTTGACATCTTCTTCAAATCTTTTTGCTTCTTCCGGCGGTAAAAAAACGGTGTATGGGTCATCCAATGACTTTACCATTCCGGAAATTGCTCCATAAATTATTTTTTGATTATCAATCTGGCTTTTGTTAACAAATTTTTCCTGCAATTTGTGATACGATTCCCAGAAAAGCGAAAAATTAATTTCTTCTGGTTGGCAAATTCTGCATTCTAATTCAGCGGACGATTTTCCAAAGTAAGCACCCAAACCAAAACTCGCCAAAATAATAACTAATAAAAAAGGTAAAATGAAAAATTTTTTTAACCCTAATTTCATATTCAAGTATTATATCAAGAATCGGAAAATAAAGCCAACTAATTTATTTCTTCAATGTCTTTAACTTCTTTTTCAAAAACTTCTTCAATGTCAGCTAAATTCTTTAAAAGCCGCTCTTCCATTTCTCTTTCTTTATCGGTATATAACCTGATATCTTTAATTTTCTTCATACCCAACAGCTTATTTTCAATGTCATCTTGAAGTTCCTTGTATTCTTTGTAAAATTTCTTTCTTAAATCTTTTACCTCTCTTTCAATTAATTTTTGAGTTCTTCGAATTTTCCAGAAAAGATAGATAATGAAAGCTAATAATATAATTAAAATAATGACAGCTATTAAAGTAAGGTTTTTATAACTGATTAATGGTTGATGGACAAATGAAATCGGAGACTGAAATTGGTAATTTTTTCGTAATTTTGGTAGATTAAATTAGGTCGAATAATTGTTAAATTTAATCTATTAAAATTATGAACAAACAATTG
>JAHIOY010000014.1 GCA_018894495.1 Patescibacteria group bacterium | reverse complement strand
TGGACTTGGGTTTAAAAAAAGAAAATATCAGAAGATACGAACACCCAAAAGAATCATTGGCTCATTATTCCAAAAGAACGGTTGATATTGAATATAATTTTCCCTTTGGCTGGTCAGAATTAGCCGGGGTGGCTAACAGAACCGATTTTGACCTAAACCAGCATAGTAAATTTTCAGGTCAAGACCTGATGTACTTTGACGATGAGAAAAAAAAGAAATATTTCCCTTATGTCATTGAGCCAACAATGGGAATAGAAAGGGCGGTTTTGGCAATTTTATGCGATGGGTATCAGGAAATTAAAGGAGGCAGAACAAAAACAACCAAAGCGGTAAAAGAAATTGAAGTTTTGTTAAAGTTGAACAAAAAAATCGCGCCGCTCAAAGTGGCGGTTTTGCCCTTAATCAGAAACAAGCCGGAATTAGTCAAAAAAGCCAAAGAAGTTTACCAAATGTTAAAGCCCTATTTTGCCTGCCAATACGATGAATTAGGCTCAATTGGCAGAAGGTATCGCCGTCTCGATGAGGTTGGCGTTCCTTTTGCCCTGACAATTGACTTTGAAACATTAGAAAAAGATGACTTAACCCTGCGCGACCGCGACACAATGAAACAAGAAAGAACAAAAATTAAGGATTTAGTTGATGTTTTAAAAGAAAAATTAGAAAACTAACGAGAAGTGTTCTCGTTTATCGTTTATTATTTGACACAATTTTAAAAGTAAATTAAACTAAAATTGTATGGTAAAAGTTATTGAGAAAAATTCAATAAAGATTGGCAGAGAACCAGTAGTAATTTTGCCCTTGAGAAAATGGAAAGAGATTGAAGAAACCATTGAAGATTTAGAAGATGCAGTAAGATTTAATAAGGCCTTTGAAGAAAGCCGAGGGGAAAGACTTATCAGTCTGAAAGAGCTCAAGAAAAAATATAAATTGAAATAAAATGTTCCGAGTTTATTTTACTTCTCGCTCTGACAAAGAATTAGCTGAATTACCTCAAGAATTAAAGCAAAAGATTTTTAATGAGATAAAAGTCATTTCAGAAAACTCATTTTTACATCATCAGGTTAGAAAAGTTGAGGGAACTAAATTTGGTTATCGCCTTCGTCTCGGACGCTGGCGAATTTTATTTGCTTTATTTTCAAAGGAGAAACGAATTGAAATTGTAGATATATTTTTGAAGAAAGGAAAAGAAGATTACGAAAAAAGAAAACATTTGTTAAGATAACTTAACTGAAATAGTGGAATAAACTATGTTTAAAAAAACAACTCTTAAAAATGGGTTAAGAATCATCACCGTTCCTCAAAAAAATACTCAAGCGGTAACGGTTTTGGTATTGGTCGGCACGGGCTCAAAATATGAAACAAAAGAAATAAACGGCGTCTCCCACTTTTTAGAGCATATGTATTTTAAGGGAACAAGAAAAAGACCTTCTTCTCTGGCTATTGCCGAAACCTTGGATAAAGTGGGAGGAATTTATAACGCTTTCACCGGCGAAGAATATACCGGTTATTTTGCCAAAGTAGCGGCTAACTATTTTGATTTGTCCTTAGATTTGGTCTCCGATATTTTTTTACACTCTACTTTGCCAGCAGAAGAAATAAATAAAGAAAGAGGAGTGATTATTGAGGAAATCAATATGAGGCAGGACCATCCCATTGAACACGTTCAGGCCCTATGGATGAAACTGTTGTACGGAGACCAGCCGGCCGGTTGGGATATTGCCGGAACAAAAGAAAGTGTTTCCGCTATTCAGCGGGAGGCGCTGGCTCAATATATGAATAATCAATACGTGGCTTCAAACACAATTATTTCGGTGGCAGGAAAAATAAAAGAAAATTCGGTTATTAAGAGAATTAAAAAATATTTCGCGAGAATAAAAACAACTAAACCATTAGAAAAACCGAGAGTGACCGACAGCCAAATTCAGCCGAATTTATTGTTGGAAACAAAAAAAACCGACCAGACCCATTTGTGTTTGGGGGTAAGGGCTTTTAATGTTTTTCATCCCCAAAAATACGCCCAAGACTTACTTGCGGTTATTTTAGGAGGAATGATGAGTTCTCGCCTTTTTGAAGAAATAAGGTCAAAATTGGGCATCGCTTATTATATTAGCGCAAGCAGCGAAGCCAATACCGACACGGGTTTTCTTATGGCTCAAGCCGGATTGGATAATAAAAACGTTGAGAAAGGAATTTTGACCATTCTCAAGGAATACAAAAAAATCTCTCAAAAGAGAATTCCTTTTACCGAATTGAAAAAAGTCAAAGATTATTTAAAGGGGAAAACCACTCTTTTATTGGAAGCATCCGACGCCCAGGCGTCTTTTTATGCCAGCCAAGAGCTCTTAGAGAAAGAGATTTTGACTCCGAAAGAAATTTTTACTAAAATTGATAAAGTGAGCAGTGAAGACATTTTTAAATTAGCCAAAGAAATTTTCCGACCCGAGAAGTTAAACCTTGCTTTAATTGGTCCATTTGAGGACAAAGAGAAGTTTCAAAGATTGTTGAATTCGTATCATTAGTATGTATTAGTATATTAGCATCGCATTTATGAATGATGAAAAAACATTAGATATTTCTTGGACAACAATTCTAAAAATTGCTTTTGCCGCTCTTTTGTTTTACCTTATTTATCAAATTAGAGATGTTTTAATTTTAATTATTTTTGCTATCATCCTTTCGCTTTTACTAAATCCTGTTATTAATTTTTTAGAGAGGAAAAAAGTCCCTCGGACATTTGCAACCATTTCTGTTTATCTCATCGTTTTTGGCTTGATTAGTTTATTTTTTTATTTAACAATTGATTTTTTAATTCAAGAAACTCAAAAACTGGTGAAAATTTTTCCTCAATATTTCGATAAAATTTCTCCGCCCCTGAGAGGACTGGGCATTCAAACCTTTGGGAATCTTGAAGAGTTGATTAACACTTTTGGTAAGACCTTGGAAAAAACCGCGGCCAATGTTTTTAACGTCCTTTTTGTCATTTTTGGCGGAATTTTCTCAACCCTTTTTGTTCTCACCCTGGCTATTTTCCTTTCCTTAGAACAAAAGATATTTGAAAAAACCTTAACTCTTTTCTTTCCAAAAAAATACGAGACCTATGTTTTGGAGCTTTGGGAAAATTCTCAAAGAAAGGTTTCCGGCTGGTTTGGGGCAAGGATTATTGCCTGTTTATTCGTCGGGCTCTTGTCTTATTTCGCCCTTTTCCTTTTTAATGCAAATTATTCTTTTTTACTGGCCGTAGTGGCGGGCGTCTTTAATTTCATACCGTTTATTGGACCAATTTTGACCGGGGTTTTGATTTTTTTAATTATTTCTTTTGATTCTATTTCCAAAGCAATCCTGGCCTTGGTTGCTTTTACTTTAATTCAACAGGTTGAAAATAACATTTTGACTCCGATTTTAACCCGAAAATTTATTGGCCTTTCCCCGGCTTTGGTCTTGGTTTCTTTAGCTATTGGAGGAAAATTGGCCGGAATTTTAGGCGCAACCTTAGCCGTTCCCTTAGCGGGAATTTTATTTGAATTTTTAAGAGATTTTTTGGCAAAGAGAAGAGGAGAAACCTTATAATGGGGACATTATACATCGTTGCCACTCCTATTGGAAACTTAAAAGATATTACCTTTAGAGCAGTGGAAGTTCTAAAAGAGGTTGATTTCGTTTTATGCGAAGATACGAGGGTGACAAAAAAGCTCTTGGACCATTACGAAATTAAAAAACCGGTTTTAAGTTATCATCAGCATAGTAAATTAAATAAAGTAGATTTTATTTTAACTCTTTTAAAAGAGGGGAAAAACTTAGCCCTGGTTTCCGATGCCGGCACCCCGGGAATATCCGACCCTGGCAATAAATTAATCAGCAAACTTGCGGAGGTCGGACCTCCGCAGATTAAAATCGTGCCTATCCCTGGACCTTCGGCAGTGACGGCCGCGGCTTCCATTTCTGGATTTCCGATGGATAAATTTTTGTTTTTGGGGTTCCCGCCGAAAAAAAGAAAAAGGAAAAAATTTTTTGAAGAAATAGCAAACTCAAAACATTCAGTAATTTTTTACGAATCGCCCTACCGAATAGTAAGGACTTTAGAAGAATTAAGAATTATGAATCAGGAATTAAGAATAATAGTAGCCAGAGAGTTAACAAAAAAATTTGAGACAGTTTATCGCGGAGAAATCGGGGAAGTAATAAAAGAGATAGAAAAAGGCATAATAAAAGGAGAATTCGTAGTTATTGTAGAAAGATAAATTGACTAAATTAAAAATATGGAAAAATTTTTTGCTAAAATAAATAAAAAGTTTATTTTTTTGAAGCATCCCCGAACAAAAATTTTGGGCGCCTTTTTGATCGCCATTGGTTTTGCAGGAGAAAACCTTCTTCGCCGCCTGAGCCACGTTTTGGCAAATGGGCTCTTGTTGCTTTTTGGGAGAGATATTTCTGGCGCCGGGGCAATTGTTGATAAAATATTCACTTTCAGCGCTCCCATCACATTTGTTTATATTCCCCTAACCATAATTCTTTGGTTAACGATAAGGGATGGCCTTCAAAAATTGGATTGGGTTTTTACTCCAATTCTCATCGGTATTTTAATAAAGGGCGGAGTATATGGGTTAATCAGTATTCATTACAAAAGCGGCGACTTTTGGGAGCTCTCCCAATACGGTTTACCGATTTTTCTCCTATGGTTCTTGATTTTGATTTTTTTCATCAGTGCCCTGTTCGGTTTGGAAAGGTGGTTCAAGGACACAATCTAATTCTACAAAATCCTAAGGGATTTTGTAGACTTGTTTTAAAAAATGAAAAAATTTTATCTTTCTACGGCAATTCCGTATGTTAATTCTGCTCCCCATTGCGGGTTTGCATTAGAGTTAATTCAGTCCGATGTTTTAGCTCGTGAGCATCGACTTTTAGGCGAGAATACTTTTTTCTTGACAGGCACAGATGAAAATTCCTTAAAAAACGTTCAGGCAGCCGAAAAAGAAGGAATAAATGTAAAAGAATTAGTAGATAAAAACGCAAAAAAATTTTATGAGTTAAAGAAATTTCTTAATTTATCCTTTGATGATTTTATTCGGACTACTGAAAAGCGGCACATTAAGGGGGCCCAAAAATTATGGCAGGATTGTCAGAAAGATATTTATAAAAAAAAGTACAGAGGATTATATTGCGTTGGTTGTGAAGAATTTTATAAAGAGAGCGAGTTAGAAAATGGTTTTTGTCCAGAGCACAAAACTAAGCCAGAACTAATTGAAGAGGAGAATTATTTTTTCCGACTTTCAAAATATCAAGAGAAACTAAAAAAAATTATTGAAAAGGAGAAGATTAAAATCATTCCAGCAACCCGTAAAAATGAGGTCTTAAGTTTTATCAATCAAGGACTGGAAGATATTTGCATTTCTCGTTTGGCGAAAAGGGCCCGGGGATGGGGAATTGACGTTCCCGGAGATAAATCTCAAAAAATTTGGGTTTGGTTTGACGCCTTACCAAATTATATAAATGCTTTGGGATACGGAAAAGATAGCCAAAAATTTCAAAAATTTTGGCAGGAAAATCAAAATAAATTACATATCATAGGCAAGGGAATTCTCAGATTTCATGCAATTTATTGGCCAGCGATGCTCCTTTCAGCCAAATTAGTTTTACCAAACATCATCTTTGTTCACGGCTATTTGACTTCCGGCGGACAAAAAATGTCAAAAAGTTTAGGGAATGTCATTGACCCTTTTGTATTGGTTAAAAAATATGGGACAGACGCGGTTAGATATTTTTTCTTAAGGGAAATTCCACCAAGCGAGGATGGAGATTTCACTTTTGAGAAGTTTGAGACAAGATATAATTCCGATTTGGCAAATGGTTTGGGAAACCTTGTCGCAAGGGTTGTCACCCTCGCGACTAAGTTAAAAGTGAAAAGTGAAAAGTTAAAAGTTACAGTTAAAAATCCAAAGTTAAATAAAATTATTGATAACACTTGGAAAAACTATCAAAAAGCGCTGGAAGAATTTAAGTTTAACGAGGCGTTGATTTCAATTTGGGAGTTGATTTCATTTTGTGACAGGTATATTGAAAAAGAACGACCATGGCAGGAAAGTAAAAGGCAAAAAGAAACAATCGCTAATTTATTATTTGCTCTAACAAACATCGCCGATATGCTTCAACCATTTTTGCCTGAGACATCGAAAAAAATTATAAAGCAACTAAAAACAAAAGAGAGTAAGCCTTTGTTCCCAAGAATTTAGTTATTCGTATATCAAGTTTTTATTTCTGAAAAATTCAGAAATAAAGAATCGTCAAGAATTCGTAAATTCGTAGGGTTATGTTAATTGATACTCACGCTCATTTGAATTTTTCCGCTTTCAAAGATGATTTTGAGGAAGTGATTAAAAGATGTTTACAAAACGACATTTTTGTAATCAATGTTGGCACGAAATATGAGACATCAAGAAGGGCGGTGGAAATTGCTCAAAAGCATAAAACGGGAATTTATGCCGCGGTTGGATTGCATCCGATTCATTTGGAAGAACACAAAGTAGATGAGTCAGAAGAAGGAATTAAATCTATTTTTAGAACAAAGGGGGAAGAATTTGATGAGCAAAAATATAGGGACTTGGCTCGGTCAAAAAAAGTAGTGGCCATTGGCGAGGTTGGCTTGGATTATTATTGGAAGCCAAAAACGAAAAAGAAATTTGAAGCATTTAAAGAAAAACAAAGAGAGGCGCTTTTAAGCCAATTAAACTTAGCGCAAGAGTTGAATCTGCCGGTGATTTTTCATTGCCGAATGGCGCATCAAGACCTCATAGAGGTCTTGAAATCCGACCACAGCCCATTTCCAATGGACTGGGTCGCCCAGCCCTTTAATAAGGGCTGTGGCGAAATTCTAAATCCTAAACTGCGAGGAGTGATACACTGCTATACTGGAAATTGGCAGGAGGCGAAAAGATATTTGGAAATGGGTTTGTATCTTGGCTTTAATGGAATAATTTTCAAAAAAATTGAGGGAATAAATTTTGAAGAAATCATTAAAAATACTCCCTTAGATAAAATTTTGATTGAGACCGATTGTCCCTATTTAACACCCTTGCCCGCCGTAGCTTCAGCGGAGGCGGGGCCGCAACCTGTTCGCAACGAAC
>JAHIOY010000139.1 GCA_018894495.1 Patescibacteria group bacterium | reverse complement strand
TATAGCTACCGCAAAACAAATTCGGGGATTTTGTAATCAAAGGATTTGTCTTGAATGGAATTTTCAAATAAAAGTTTTGTTTCTTCAAATGAGTTGAGTGTTTGATTAGCTAACATATCTTTGCCAAATTTCCAAACATGTTCTTCTGGATTAACATCCGGCGCATAAGGCGGGAAGTTAATCAGGTGAATATGTTTAAGAGAATTATTTTTCTTTAATTTTTCTCTCAGTTGTTTTGATTTATGCCATCTGGCGTTATCCCAGATAAGACAAATTTTTTTGTCAGGATAGCTCATTGATAATTCTTCCAATGCTTTTATAATTTCTTCGGTATCTTGCCAGCTAAGTTTAATTGTGCGCGCTTTTTTGTTTTTAAGATTCAGAGCTCCGAAGTAATTTTGATATTCATTGCTGCGATGAACTTTAATAATGGTTTTTTCATTTTTCTTCAACCAAGCCCGCCTGATTTCCGCTTCCCAGGTAATTCTGGCCTCATCTGCCACTAAGACTTCCCAGTCAATACTATTTAGATATTTAGGTAATTCCTTGTGAATTTCCTTTAATTTCTGGTTAATTTGTTCTTTATCTCGTTTAAAATCAAAAGGTGTTGGTAATTTAAATGACAGTCCATTGAATTTTAAAAGATAATGATATGACCTGTTTGATTCATAGACAACGTCAAATTCTCCCCGGATATATTCTTTGATGGCTGGCACATTCCAAAATTGTTTAGGCAATCCTTTATCAGACGGCGGACTTTTTAATGTTTTTTCAATTTCTTTTCTTTGCTCTAATGTTAATTTACTGGCATTGGTATTACTTTCATATTTGTGAAAAATAGTTGATACACCTCTTTGGTTAAAATCTTTTAACCATTGGCAAATAGTATCTCCCTTTCTCATAAGTATGAGAGCGATATCTTTGACTGATCTGTTTTGATCTGCCAAGAGTAGAGCATGGGCTCGTTCTTTGAGTAATAGACAATCTGATTTTTTGTAATAATTCTTAAATATTTGTTTTTCTTCTTGTGTTAGTTGGCGTATTTGTATCATACGCCGTTATTATAGCAAAAATTCCCAAAATTAGCTAAAACTATCTTTATAAAACACCCGAATTTGTTTTGCGGGGGCTATATATCAAGCTCCCTTTACTCACCACTGCCCAAAGAAATACCCTTTCTCCGGAAACCGGAATGATGATTTACAATAGCACGGCAAATGAAGTTCAGGTTTATGTGCCCAGCGAATGGAAAAAGTTGGCTGCCGGAGCTGCTATAGGTAACCCTTGTACTGCCCCTGACCAGTGTGAAAGTGGTTTTTGCGTGGATGGCTATTGCTGTGATAGCGCCTGCACAGGTCAAACTTGTCAAACCTGCGGTACTTTATCTTCAAATGGAACTGGTCGCTGCGGCTATGTTAGTGATAGTTCCGCAGATCCAGATAATGAGTGCGGTACCGCTGGTTGCTTGACTGGAAACTGCAAAGGCGATAGCTATGCCTGCGGATACTATACTTCTGGAAAACAAAATTGTGGTCTTTGCGAACAGTGCGATGCTGGCGGTAATTGTGCAAATATTGGCAACGGTGCGGATCCCTATACTGAGTGTGGGGGCTCATCTTGCTGTGGCTATTGTAATGGCGCTGGAGCCTGTACTAATGTGGCGTCTGGTTCAACCTGCTCTTCTCCGGGAGATGCTTGTACGGCTACGCATTATAGATGTAATGGAAGCGGGAGTTGTACGGTACCTAGATCGGAGGCCTGGGGGGCCTGCTACGAGTGCAGTACTGCACCATCCGTAACCTGTAACACCTGGTGTCTAAATAATGGGTACGATGGCTGTTCGTATACTGCTTACTGGAGTTCGTTGATCTGTGGCTCTATTGCAGAAAGTTGGGATATAAATTGTGCATCCTGCACCCACCCCATGCCTAACTGTGGTACTGATGTTACTGAATGGCCTTGCAGTGGGATCACTGGAAAAAATTCAGTTAGATGTAAATGTTATAATTATATTTACGATTAATTATCCCCGCCTCTATTCCTTTAACGGTTTAACCTACAAACTCATCTTGGACCTTTTAGTTTTAGGTAGACAAAACGAAAAAACCTACTTTGTAGAAATCCCAGAAGAAAAAATAAAAGAAAAGAACGGAGAGTGCAAGTTTAAGATAAAAGGAGACGAAAATGAGATAACTTATCTGGACAAAATTTACCTGAAAACCACAGACATCAAAGGAGATAACGAAATAGTAAATCTTTTAAATCCAACTAAGGTCTCAAAAGATGGCCTATCTCTAATCGCAGAATCAGACGACAATTACTTAATCCTCAATCAAGGCGATGAGCTATTCCTTGAATTCGATGCTCCTGAGTCAAAACAAGGATATCAGAGAAAGATAGAGTTTGCCGTTGAAGGATACTATGAGAAGATTCAAAATTCTATTTCCCAATCCAAAAGTTTATCTGAATTTCTTGGACTGGGAAATCCATTTGAGGAATTCTTGAAATATTGCAAATAGGGTCAACTCTATTTTTCTACAAAAACCGACAGAGGCCCGCCTTCGCGAGGCAGTAGCCCGCTTCGGCGAGGCGAAGGTCCGACCTCTGTCAACTTAATTTTCTCGTTTGACCCCGCACCAATTTTGCGATATTGATTAAAGGCGACACACACACTCGCTCGCCTTCGGCTCACTCGGGGCTATTCGCCCTCTGTGTCGCGAGAAGTAATAAAGTTATCTTTTATAAGCGAAGTATTATTTGTTAATGACGGCAAAATTGGTACGGGGCTGGCTTTCAGTTTTTATTTGTGATAAAGTAAAATATATGACCACCCAAATGTTAGTTAAAAAAATTGAGAAAATTGAAAAAGAATTAGTTGAACTTAAACAACCTAAAAGCATTTCGGGTAAAATTTTTGTTGATTTCGAAATTCTTAAAACAGCCAAAAAAGCATTATTTGATTTTGATATTGAAAAATTCGTTTCTAAAAAAGATTTGAAATTATGGAAATAGTTGTTGACTCCCATACCCTTTTTTGGTTTTTGACTAATAATCCGAAACTTTCTGCCAAAGCAAAACGTCTTATTGAAACATCTGAAAAAGTGATTATCCCCTCCATTGTTTTAATGGAGATTCTTTATTTATTAGAAAAGAATAATCTTTCTTATCAATTTGTTGAATTTCTAAGTGAATTAAAAATCCGCAATTATTTAGTTTATCCTTTAGACTTAAAAGTCATTGCTCAAACATTAGGGATTAGTTCCGGGTTAGAAATGCACGATCGACTCATTATCGCCACCGCTCAAATTTTTAATTCACCATTAATTTCTAAAGATACCCAAATAAAGAATTATTACCTAAGAACGATTTGGTAAAATCTGGTAGGCGAAAAATAGGATATTCTGTGTCAAGTTTCCCTATGGATAACTGATTAGACCTGTGAGTGGTGAATCAAAATGAGGAATGTTGAGGTCTAACCTCAACCGATTCTAATGGCAATTTGGCAACGTCAGACATTGCCAGAATTATTCGCTTGGAAAAAAACCGACAGGGGTCCGACCTCTGTAAAATTCAAAATAAAAGATGCTTGACAGAGGCCGTCCTCTGGAAGGGAACTGAAATTTTCAATTTTATCAATGTCGGCAAAAGATACAAAAAATCAGCGATCGCTGATTTTTTGTATTGATTGGATTTTCTTTACTAATCTCCTTTTCGCAAAGAGGTAATCTTTTTTAAAATTTTAAATAATTGTGTCTGGCAACGTCAAACATTGCCAATATTGCCAATAGATTATTAGAGATTGCCAGGGGTTTAGTAGGAAAATAGGGACAGGGGAAAAAAATAGGGACAGGTCCATTTTTTGGCTCTGCCAATAATTAACGCATTAGTTATAAAATGGACCCGGCGGGCTTCGCACCCGCTACCCTGTGTGTCAAAGACAGGATTTTAACTGCATAAAACTACGGGCCCGGGTCCAAAATTATTATAACACAAATTTTAAAAACAAAAGAAGCCGCCTTGTCGGGCAACTTCTTTTGCGACACACAGAGTAGAACCCGTAGTGGATTTTCCCGTCTTCTGCTATTATAATAACAAACCAAGAAACCTTGTCAAGAGTCAAAGCGGCAATTGATAGGGGTCAAAAAATAGGGACGTTTCTGAATTTCCAGAAATTATGGTATGTTTGTAATCAACACCCAAGGTTGATTAGTTGTTAGTTGTTAGTTGTTAGTTCTGAGCGGATGTAGAGGTCTAACCTCTACAATTAAGTCAATTAAACCCCGTTAGAAATTTTAAATAATAAAGTATTTTCTAATAACTGGGTCTGTAAAATTTCTAAACGGGGTAAATAAAATAAAATTTATGGAATCCAAAAAAATTTCAAAAATAATTTTAGCGGTGATTCTTATTGCTGTTTCCTTTTTTGTCGGAACTTACAGCATTGACAGAGCAAGTATTGAAAAAAGGGGCTATGACGCCGGATACAACGCCGCTTGGGACAAGGCGGCAAAATTGGTTGAGTCTTCCACAACCCCTATATTCTCTATGCAGGGAGAAATGCTTTCAATTGGTGGAACAATCAAAACCATTTCGCTTTCAGGCGATTCGCTTACAATTGAAGCAAGCCCTGTTTCCACAAATCCTCTTTCTGAGGACTCAAAGCCCACCATAAGAACCGTAAAAATAACTCCGGTGACAAAAATCGTAAAGATTACGGCAAAGACACCGGAAGAAATGCAGGCAATGATTAAGCAAAATCAAACGAGTCAACCGATGATGCCTTTTTCAGAACAGGAAATAACTTTTAGCCAGCTCAAAGAGGGCGATGTAATAACCGTAACTTCTGACAAAAACATTAAAAGAGAAATGGAAATCATAGCCCTGAAAATTACGCTTCAGTAGAAATTAAATGAAGTAATGTTGATGTCAGACATCAACATACCAATCAAAAACCAACGGAGACCCGCCTTCGCGAGGCCGTAGCCCGCTCCGGCGAGGCGAAGGCCCGACCCCTGAAAAGTTAAAAGCATGCCCCGTACCGAAACGAAGTTTCTGGTGCGGGGTTAAAAGTGCAAAGTTAAAAGTTGCAATTCAAAATTAAAAGTTATGAAATTTAAGACAAAAACTTTGAACTTTAAACTATAATTTTGAACTTTGAATTTCAAGTTTCTCGAAAACTTTCGTTTTCGAGACAATGAACTTTGAATTTGTGAAAATCGGCGTCAACTATGGTTTTCTACAAAAACCGATAGAGGTCCGACCTCTGTCAACTCAAAATTATGAATATCTCTCGAAAAACAATTATTATCGCTTTGGCAAGCGCGTGGATAATCTTTTCCCTTAGCGCGGAGAAAAAATAGGTCTTGACAAGAATTATTGGCTGGGTATAATTTAATAAATATTCTTGTTCAAAAGATATGTCGGGAATAAACAAAATTAATTTTGGAAATAAAAACTTGCTCCCCTTAACTAGAAACGCATCTGCCTGGATGGTTTACGTTGGCATTTGCGCAAAAAAACTTATAAGCAGGGGGGTTTAGTAGAAAAAGAAAATCATAAGCATCAAAGATAAATACCAAAATACTAAACCTCCTCAAAATCAGGAGGTTCTTCATTATTATTATAATATGCCCCAAAAATTTTATTTAACCAAACAAGGATTAGAAAAATTAAAAAAGGAATACCAAGACCTAAAGAAAATCAAATTTTCAAAGACAAACGGTGAAATTCCAAAAATTTTGCATTCTGAGGATGTTAATTCTGAATATCTTTCTTTTCGCGAGGACTTGAGCTTTTTGGAAAAGCGGCTCGCAGAGTTAGAAAATATATTTAAAAATACCGAGTTAATTAATCCGCCAGCCAAAGAAAAACAAAAAGTAGTTGATTTAGGGGCAAAGGTGACCGTTACTGTTGACGGCCAAGTTGATGAGTTTGAAATAGTGGGAACCTTGGAGGCAAATCCTGCTTTAGGAAAAATTAGCAACGAATCGCCGATTGGAAAATCCCTCCTGGGTCACAGCGCCGGCGACAAGATTGTTGCTTCATCTCCGATAAAGATTGTTTATCAAATCAAAAAAATAAAATACGCCCAACGTTATTGAAAACGCGATGCCAATATGCCAATACATACTAATGATACTAATAAAAAAATAAGAAGAATTACCGGCCCGGCAGCCCAATTTTGGGTTGCTTTTTTGTTGTTGATATTAGAGTGAAGTTTTGATAAAATAAATTAAAACGGGGTTGAC
>JAHIOY010000013.1 GCA_018894495.1 Patescibacteria group bacterium | reverse complement strand
TTCAGTTAAAGTTGGGGTTTCCGTTCTTAATGCTTCTAATGCTTCTAATTCTTCTAATTGCTTTTTGATTATATTTTCTTGGCTTGGTTTTTCTGGTAAAGGAATCTCTTTTTTAATTTCCGGCATTTGAGAGAAACGCCAGATTAAAGCAAGGGAAATTAAGCTGGCAAGAATAATGATGCCTAAATACAAGAGAGATTTTTTGTCTATTTGGAATTTCATTATTTTATTTTGACACATTAAAAGATAATGTCAATCTTGGGTGTCAAATTCAAGGTATAAGTCCTTTAACGGTCTTTACTGATTAACCTAAGGGTGTTGAATTGGCGGGGACTTCTTTGAGCGCTTTTAGAGAGAGATAAACCTTATTGTTAGAAATGTTTATAATTTTTGCTTTTGTCTTTTTGCCTATTTCTAAATTTTCTGAGTCGTCTAATTCTAAAGAAGAAATTAATCCGCTCAAATTTTCCTGACCCCCGCCTCGACTCGCCGTCTTCGGCGAGGCGGGAAATTTTATAAAAGCGCCAAAATCAGTTAGGCCGGTGATTTCTCCTTCAACAATATCTCCCTTCTTATAATTTTTTAAGAGAGCATTTACCGTTTCTGTTTTCCCGAGCTTTTCAGAAAGAATAACCGATTTATTTTTGTAATCTAAGGCAAAAATTTTTACCGTTAAGTCCTTGCCAATAAGTTTTTGGAGTTCTCTCACGATTTTTATTATTTCCTGACCCTTAACGTTTGAATAATGTTCAGGCGAGAGTTGCGAGAAGGGTAAAAAGGCGGGCAGAGAAAATATTTTAGCCAATAAACCGCCCTTATTGAGCCCTAAAACCTTGACCGCTATATTTTCCCTTTTCTCCTTTTTTTCTCTTAGGGTTTCCCAAGCCAAGTCGTCGCTTGCTTTTTTTATTGATAGTTCAACGTATCCGTCTTCATTTTCCAACTCGGTTATTTTAGCCAAGAATTCGTCGCCGATTTTTAAATTTTTCAACGTATCTCTTGCTTCCTGAAATTCCCTTCCGTAAATTATTCCCATTTTAAAATTGCCTAAGTCCAAAAATAAGGAGGCTCTTCCCTTTTGAATAATTTTTCCTTTGATAACTTCTCCAACTTTGGGCGGCCTAAAAGAATTGTTTTGTTCTAATAATGTTTTCATACTGGTCATTATATTTAATTCTTGAATTTTTGCAATAGCCGTGATATAATTTCACCTATGACAATCATTTGGCGCGGTCAATCTTGTTTTCAAATAACTGCCAGCCGCAATAAAGGTGAGCAGGTTTCCATTGTCATTGATTCTTTTTCAGAGGAAATTGGTTTGCGGCTTCCTAAACTTGAAGCCGATATTGCACTGGTTACTCATTCTCATTCAGACCACAATAATATTAAAGCGATTTCCGGAACCCCTTTTTTAATTGAAGGCCCGGGAGAGTACGAGATTAAAAATGTTTTTATTCAGGGAATCGCCTCTTTTCACGACTCCTCCCAAGGCAAAGAGCGGGGCGAGAATACAATTTATACCATAGAAACGGAAGAAATGCGTCTCTGTCATCTGGGCGACCTCGGCCAAAATGAACTAACCGAAGAGCAATTGGAAAAAATTGGCGAGATTGATATTCTCATCATCCCGGTTGGCGGCGTCTGTACTATTGCCGGAAAAGAGGCGATAAAAATAATGTCCCAAATTGAGCCAAAAATAACAATTCCCATGCATTATTCTCTGCCTAAATTAAAAATAAAACTTGACGAGCTTGCTCAATTTTTAAAACCCTTGGGAATAAAATCAATTGTTCCGGTGAATAAATTGTCGCTCAAAAAGAAAGATATTCCCACCGAGGAAGCGAAAATAATAGTATTGAAGCCGTAATTGCTTAAATGACTAATTAACCTAATTTCTAATTATTCTAATCAAATCCCAATGCCCAAACTTTATAAGTTTAAAGTTCATTGTCTCAAAAACGAAAGTTTTCGAGAAACTTGAAATGCAAAGTTCAAAATTACAGTTAAAAGTTCAAAGTTTTTGAATTTAAATTTCATAACTTTTAACTTTGAATTGCAACTTTTAACTTTTAACTTTTAACTTTGTTCTGGTTGGTCATTGG
>JAHIOY010000138.1 GCA_018894495.1 Patescibacteria group bacterium | reverse complement strand
TCGGTTTCAGGCGATTCGCTGATAATTGAGGCAAGCCCTGTTTCCACAAATCCTCTTTCCGAGGACTCAAAGCCCACCATAAGAACCGTAAAAATAACTTCTTCAACGAAAATCGTAAAGATTACGGCAAAGACACCGGAAGAAATGCAGGCCGCGATGAAACAAAACCAGCCGCTGATGCCTTTTTCAGAAGAGGAAATAACTTTTAGCCAACTCAAAGAGGGCGATGTAATAACCGTAACTTCCGACAAAAACATTAAAAGAGAGATGGAAATTACCGCCCTGAAAATTACGCTTCAGTAGAAATGGAAAAATGAGGAATCGGTTGAGGTCTAACCTCAACCGATTCCTCAACCGATTCCAAGATAAAAAACCGACAGAAACCCGACCCTCAACCATCATTGAGGTTCAACCTCAATAATTTGACTTTTGGTTTTTATTTGTGGTAAAATAAAATATATGGCAACAATTACTATTCCAAGAGATTTAATGAAGAAAGGCGATTTGGTGATTATTCCTCGTAAAGAATATGAGGAGTTTTTGAATTTGAAAAAAATAATTTCAAAAGACCAGTCCTGGTTTTGGACAAAAGAGTGGCAGGAGAAAGAGAACGAGGCAGATGAATCTTTTAGAAAGGGAAAATATAAAGAATTTAAGAATGTAAAAGATTTAATAAAGGATCTCCACGGTTGAGTTTATGAGAATTATTCGATTAAATCCTTTCAAAGAAGATTACAAAAAATTGCCTCCGGATATTCAAAAGCGAGCTGATGAAAAAATTACCTTTTTAATAACTAATTCTCACCACCCTTCTTTGAGGACTAAAAAAATTCAAGGAACAAAAGACGTCTGGGAAGGTAGAATTACCAAAAGTATAAGATTTACCTTCCAGATTACTGAAGATATTTATATCCTTCGAAGAATTGGCAAACACGATGAAGTTTTAAGAAAACCCTAATGAGTGGATTAA
Source organism: Patescibacteria group bacterium (assembly GCA_018894495.1). GTDB lineage: Bacteria > Patescibacteriota > Minisyncoccia > Minisyncoccales > JAHIOY01 > JAHIOY01. Next base: position 2,763 of record JAHIOY010000138.1, on the reverse strand, counting down.
CGGGATGTTTAACATACGATGTTAAACCCCGCACATTCTGACAGGCAACGTTAAAGAACAAACTTCCTCATCGCCTTCGCCGCCCGCTCCGGCCGCCGGGTAAACTGGAAGTAAAAAACCGACAGAGACCCGACCCCTGAGAAGTTAAAAGTTAAAAGTGCAAAGTTAAAAGTTGCAATTCAAAATTAAAAGTTATGAAATTTAAGACAAAAACTTTGAATTTTAAACTATAACTTTGAACTTTGAACTTTGAATTTTGAACTTGTGAAAATCGGTGTCAACTCTATTTTCCTCTATTAACCTCCGAGATTAAACCATAAATATGGAAATTCACCTTTATGATGTTTCTTTAGAAAAATTTATTAAAAGTTTGCAAAAACCAACAATAGCTAAAGTTTTGCGTACTATTGATTTACTTGAGAAATTTGGCCAAAAATTAGGACCACCTCATACAAAAAAAATTTCAGCCCGTCTTTTTGAACTTAGAATTCATGGCAAACAAGAGGTCAGAATTTTTTATAGCTTTCATAAATCGCAAATTTTTCTTTTACATGGTTTTGTTAAAAAATCACAAAAAATTCCTCAGAAGGAAATCAAAGCTGCCTTCCAAAAACTAAAACTGCTTGACAGGGTATAACGTATATGTTATGTAGAAAAGGTATGCACAAGAAAACTTATAAACAACTAAAAAGGGAATTATTAAAAGATAAAAAAATTAAACAGCCCTACGAGAGACTTGAGCCCGAATTTACTGTGATTGAAATGATTATTAAAAAAAGAATTGAGAGGGGGCTGAGTCAAAAAGAACTTGCCGAAAAAATTGGCACGAAGCAATCAGCTATTTCCCGACTCGAATCAGGAACTTATAACCCTAGCCTTTCTTTTTTACAGAAAGTAGGTGGAGCCTTAAATGCAAAATTAAAGATTTCCCTAACAAAAAATGGAAATTAGGGAAAATGGGAAAAATGGCGTCAACTCTATTTTTCCGTTATTTGACTTTTAATTTTTGGCTATGATAAGGTAAACTATTATGGAACTTATACCAATCGTCATAGAAAAAAACCAATACGGGGAACGCGCTTACGATATTTATTCGCGGTTATTAAAAGATAGAATTATTTTTTTAGTGGGCCCAATAACTGACACGGTGGCAAATTCAATTATTGCCCAACTCTTGTTTTTGGCTTCAAAAGACCCGAATAAAGACATCCAGATTTATATTAATACCCCGGGCGGTTCGGTTACCGCGGGTTTGGCAATTTATGATACGATGCAATACATAAAATGCCCCATTTCTACGGTTTGCGTCGGTTTAGGCGCCTCAATGGGAGCAACGCTTTTGGCTGCTGGAACCAAAGGGAAAAGGTTTGCCCTGCCCAATTCCGAGATTCTGCTCCATCAAGTGATGGGCGGCGTTACCGGCGAAGCGGTAGAAATTGAAATTACGGCAAGACAAATTATCAAAATAAAAGATAAACTTAATAAAATTTTAGCCAAGCACACTGAACAACCCTTGAAAAGAATAGAAAGTGATACTGACCGCGATTTCTATCTATCGGCCGAAGAGGCAAAAGAGTACGGCATAATTGACCAAGTGATAAAAACAAAGAAATAAATAACAGTTGACAGCGAAATTTAATTAAGTAATAATAAAATTGAGTGATAATAAAAATTTATGGAAATAAACGAAGAAAAACTAAAAGGGATTTTAGGGGAATATAAAAAAGACATTGAGACGAAAATTGATACTAAATTTGACGAACTCAAAAGGCATTTTGATGTAGTTAGAGAGGATTTTGACAGTAAAGTAAAGTTAATTGCCGAACAATACGATTCCATCAGGGAAACATTAGATTCTCATACGGAAACCCTGAATTCTCATACGGAAACCCTGAATTCTCATACGGAAACCCTGAATTCTCATACGGAAACCCTGAATTCTCATACGGAAATGATAGTTTCAATGAAAGAAGATATAGAAATAATGAAAGTAGATATTGCTTTCATTAAAAACGGTCTAAAGAAAAAAGTAGATGTGGAAGAGTTTGAGGTCATTGAAAGACGAGTAGCTATTTTGGAGGCAAAAAATAGGTGAAGAAAATAAAAAATCAACAGAGACCCGACCCTTGTAAAGTTAAAAGTTAAAAGTGCAAAGTTCAAAATTAAAGTGCAAAGTTAAAAGTTTATGAATAACGAAGAATTCAAGAAGAAACTGATAATAAAATCGACAGAGGATTAGCCTCTGTAAGGTTAGCTGAGGTCCGACCTCCGCCAATAAAACCTGTTGACGTCAAACACAGACACAGTTCTCCTCTTGACAATAGTTTTTGAGAGGTTATTATAAATATATGATGAAAAAAATATTATTGTTTTTAATTCCGGTTTTAATTTTTAGTTTTTTTGCGGCAAATGAAGCTAATGCCAGCGCCAGCGACAATGTCTGGGGCTGGGCATACTCTGAAAACATCGGTTGGATTAGTTTTAATGCGGAAAATACTAGAAAACCACTGTCTGCTTTGGGAGGTTTAGTTATAAAGTCAGACGGCACTCTCTGGGAGGATTTGTCTCAGGTTGGAACAGATACTAATTGGTGGGTAGTGAGTAATAGTTTTGGCATTACTAGACTTGCCATAAAAACCGACGGCACTCTCTGGGCCTGGGGGTGGAATGAGTATGGACAGCTTGGTTTGGGAGACACAACAGATAGAACCGTTCCAACTCAGGTTGGAACAGACGCTAACTGGTTGTCGGTGTCTGCTACTG
>JAHIOY010000137.1 GCA_018894495.1 Patescibacteria group bacterium | reverse complement strand
GAAAAGATGTTTTGAAAAAAGGGGCTTTGTTTTAGGCATAAATTTAATTGAGGTTTTTCCAACCCTCGTTCAGAAACTCTGCGGCAAAAATTTTACCGCTTAAAGTAAAAACGGTTTTAGATGGTTTTTCTGGCACAACAAGGGTTTTCCAAGCGTTGAAGCAATCCGGCTATACCGTCTATGCCAATGATATTGCCGATTGGTCTAAGGTCTTCGGCGAATGTTATTTATTGAATCGAAAACCGGCGAGTTATTATTTACCGCTTATAAATCATCTAAATAATTTGCCCGGAAAATACGGCTGGTTTTCGGAAAATTACGGCGGCGAACCGAACGGCGGCTCGGCTATGCAGAAAGACGGCAGAAAAAGAATTTGGCAATTACACAACACTAAAAAACTAGACGCGATAAGAGAAGAAATTGAGAAAATCGCAAAAGATGAAATTGAAAAATCTGTCTTGCTTACCAGTTTGATTATAGCGATAGATAAAGTTGATAGTTCTGTTGGTCATCAAGTTTCGTATTTGAGAAAATGGGCGCCCCGTGCTTATAATACAATAAGAATGGAAGTGCCGAGATTAATTATTGATGAAAAGCAACATCAAGTTTATCAAAAAGATATTTTTGATTTGGTGCAGGGCATTAAAGTAGATTTAGCTTATTTCGACCCGCCTTATGGTTCTTCAAACGAGTTAATGCCGCCATCCCGTGTAAGATACGCTTCTTATTATCATATTTGGAAAACTATTTGCTTAAACGATAAGCCAAAATTAGTTGGCGTGGCGAACAGACGAGAAGATGTGGGAGATACGATTTCCGGTTCTATTTTTGAGGAATTTAGAAAAAATGACGAGGGACAATATATTGTTATTGAAGCGATAAAAAAATTGCTCAAGAATACACCTGCAAAATATGTTATCTTGTCTTATAATAATAATGGCAGGGCTACTTTTCAAGCGATAAAAGATATACTAAAGAATTTGAAGAAAAAAATCTCTATTCTTGAAATGGATTACAGAAAAAATGTGATGGCGACAATAACCCGGACGACAAATGAATGGATCAATGAGACCAACGGGAAAAACAAAGAATATCTGTTTTTAATACAAAAAAATGGAAAATCGGAACCGATGTCCGAAATTAAAGTTGAAAAAATTGATATTCGTAATTTAGCACTAGCAAGTCAGCAAAGATTAGTTTTTTAGATTTAAAGAATGATTATGAAAAACAGAATTGAAAAAATTAGAAGCGGCGCGCCAACGAAGTTGGCACGCCCCAGTAGCAGAACTTCGTTTGCTACGGGGTAAAAAAATTGCGGCGGCGGAAAGAGCCCGGTAGTTGGGCATTTTATTTGTTAATGGATAAAGATTTTGTCCAAAACAGATATGAACTGGGAAAAAATCAAAAGTTTGATAAAACTCGCCCTTGAAGAAGACATTGGACCTGGTGATATAACTGCTAATGCCACTATTCCCAAAAGTTTAGAGGCAAAGGCGTTTATTTTAGCGAAAGAAGAGGGGCTCATCTGCGGGTTGGAAGTGGCCAGAGCGGTCTTTAAAACCGTTGACTCAAAAATTATTTTTAAGAAATTAGTTGAAGATGGAGAAAAAGTCAGGGCGGGCAAAAAAATTGCTGAAATTTACGGCAATGCCCGAAAAATTTTAATGGCCGAGAGAACGGCCCTTAATTTTCTCCAGCGGCTGAGCGGAATAGCAACCTTGACCGCTAAATTTGTCAAAAGGGTTAAACCCTACAAATCAAAAATTTTAGACACAAGGAAAACTACGCCCGGTTTGCGTATTTTGGAAAAATACGCCGTCCGTGTCGGCGGAGGAAAAAATCATCGCTTTGGATTATGGGACGGGATTTTAATAAAAGGAAATCATATTGATTTAGTCGGGCTCAGAGAAGCAGTAAAAAAAGCAAAAAAACCGGGGAAAAAGGTTGAAGTTGAAGCAAGGAACTTAAAAGAAGTAAAAGAAGCGCTGGAAGCCGGAGCCGATATTATTATGCTGGAAAATATGGATTTAAAAACAATAAAAGAAGGAGTTAAGTTAATCGGCAAAAAAGCTCTCATTGAGGCTTCGGGCGGAGTAAACCTGGACAATGTCAGGGAAATAGCTAAAACCGGGGTTGACTGGATTTCAATCGGTCGGTTAACACACTCCGTAAAATCGCTTGATATGAGTTTAAGAATAAAAACTAATTAAAAACGAAGCCAGAAAAAATAGAGTTTTTGGAAAGGGATTGACAAGGGTATCTATTGTATTTTTATTTGGTTGTGTAATAATTAAAATGTCGCTCGCATGAATAGATATGCCATCGCCTTCTTTTGAATAAAAAGGGGCGACGGTTCCAGTAGCGCTTAACCGTTTGGTAAGCATATCTATTGGGCGACGACCGTCGTCCCTTTTTAATTTTTAGGGGAAAAACAAAAAAATATAATAAAAAATAAATAATTTTTAACAAAAATATGGAAAAAGAAACAAAAAAATATAATTCGTTTGACGATTTCACGAATTTATACGAAGTTCAGAAAACTTTAAGGTTTGAGTTGAAGCCAGTGGGAAAAAAGATTTATGACGAAAGGGTTAAAAAAGAGATAACAATGACAGAAAAAT
>JAHIOY010000136.1 GCA_018894495.1 Patescibacteria group bacterium | reverse complement strand
GAATTTCTCTATTTTCAGCAACTATCTCTTCAAAAATACTTGGCATATCTTTCCATAATGCCCTGAGGCCTAATTCTATTCTTCCTTCTACTATTGGAAATGTTTCTAAAAGTTCTTTTCTTTTCGCTTTTAAGATTTTTTCTCTTATATTTTTCACGCTTTTTGCCACCGTTCCAAAACGAACCGGCAAAACATCGTAGCCCTCTCTCATTACTTCCTCAATAACTTTTTGATGCCCTGTTAAATGTTCTTTGATAAATGAGTACTCTTCTTTTTCTGTATCGCTCAGACAAATTGCCAAACCTCCCTCATTGATAGTATAAACTTCTCTCCCATCTTGCCCCAGAATATCAAATTCTTTGGGATCTCTTTCTTTTATGACGCAGTAAAGATATTTTCCAGTTTCTGCGGCCATAAATTATTTTATCATTATTGAATTTTCAACGTCTTCTTTTTTAAGGGAGTATTTTTCGATTTTTCCTTTACCCTCCCAAGTTTTGCTGCGCAAAATTTGGGAGGGCGAGAATTCATCGCAACTCTCGCAATAATTTTCTAAAAGCCGGTGGGCTTGGGCTATTTTTTTCATTTGCTCTTCATTGCCTTGAAATCTATCTGGATGGTATCGGTGCGAAAGTTCATAATAAGCCCTTTTAATCTCGTCGAAAGAAACTTCTTCTGCCAATCCCAATAGTTTTCTTGCTTCATTTAACAGCTCAAAATTACCGAGTCCAAGATTAATTTTCACAAAACTGTAGGACGGCATAGGACCAATATATTTAAATCTTAATTTTCCTTCATATTTTTTCCCGAGTTCTTGCATTTTTTTATCTAATTCGGATTCTTTAGCTTTTTCTATTAAGAGAGAAAGATTAGCGAGCATCTCCTTATCAATTAACTTATTTGAAGTGGAATCAAGGGACACGTCTCTGAGCAATGCCTGAACATCATTAATAAAAGTTTGTCTTTGAATTTCTGTTTCTTTCTGTATCAACTTTCCTAATTTCAACCTCGTTGGTATTCCCAAAATATTTACCTTTAAAGCCACTTCCTGTTTCAATCTCCGGATTTCTGGATTGGTATTGGCTAATTCTTCAAGAATTTTTTGGGGATTCCACCACACCTGAACTACAAATTCTGCTTTGCCAGTTATATTTTTTAAAGCCGTTTTGAATTGAAGATAGGCCTTTTCTAAAATACGCGCCACCTCAGAAACCGATGGGGCAATAATTCCAAATGTCATTGGTACAACGTCATATTCCTTCATTGCTTTTTCATTCACTTCCTGATGGCTGGCAACATATTTTACCAGCTCTTCTTTATCTAAACGGTCAAAATTAATGACTGGAGTATTAGAGACAACGGCTGATATGTCTTTGTAATGAACAAGATTTACTTTTTGATTGTTTATTCCAATCTGGCCCCAACTTCGATTTTCATTTCCCTGGATTATACAATATATGTATTTACCTTCCTCCATAAAAACAATTGTTATTTTCTATCGGCAAGAGCTGCAATCAAAGCGCCCTTGGCTGCAGTATAAAGAGGATGGGGAGCTAATCTTACTTCTTTCACCTTTAAAGGAAAATTGGTTTTTTTCAGTTTCTCTTTAAACTTTTCAAGAAATCCGGCTGGTTTTACTGTCCCTCCTGAAATGACTATTGGAATGGGTTCTTCTAACTGAGGAAGTGTTTTTAAAAACTCTTTTTTAATCTGCTCTAAAGCATATTCAATCAGGTGCTCATAGTAGATAGAGAGAGCTTGCTCTGCTTTATTCATATTGCTTTCTGTTTTTCTTAAATCCAAAAAAGTTTCCTTAAAAGTAGTGATTTTACTCACCGGTTGATTAGTTACCCTAGCCACTTGCTCATCAATCCAATCTCCTGCCCTGGCAACGCTAAAAGAAAACACCGGAACCCCGAGCATTGCTAAACAAACATTGGTCATTCCTCCGCCAAAAGACATTCCAATTCCAGTAAAATTATCTTCCGATAATTCAGAAAAAACTATTGCCAACCCTTCATTTAAAGGTTTTGGTCTGTATCCCAATTTTTCTAAAAATCCTTTTATTACATTTTGGTGGTAAATGGTATCAAAGTCAGCATCTATAGGAGAACCGGGAACAGAATAGTAACAAATTTCTTCTTTTTCCGAGGGCAAGCCCAAAACACTTTTTATTAACATTTCAACAATTAGTAAGGCATCCTCTTCTTGGGGACTAATTACCCCACTTCTCATCGGTCTTCGTAATTTCCTGCTAAAGGCATTGGCAAACTTCATCGCTTCCTCTCCCATAACAAAAATTTTGTCTTTGTTCAAAATGTATTCAACATTACTTTTTTCCAATATCCCTCGGGCAAAATCAGAGTATTCTATATCAAAAAAGGCATTTCGTTGAATTCGAAAAGTCACTTCAGGGCCAGTTCTCTGGGCGCAATAAATAAAGACCGTCCCAATGTCTAATCCCTTTCCGATTGAAGTTGATTCTTTTGCCATAATTTTTAAACCCTCCTCAAAAAAGAAACTGCTTTTTCAATTTTTCTTCCTAATTTTAATTTTTTCTCTCTGGTTGTAACTAACTTACTTTTTAAAAAATTGAATTTTGGTAATTTCAGAGATAAAAGCAAAACTATTTTTTTAATCTTACCTGCTTTCCTTAAAATCTCTGCTCCAATAATCCCTCGTGATTTTAATTCTTTCTTTCCTTCGGCCGTGATTCTATACCAACCTAATTTCTTTTTAACTGATTTGAGCTCGCCTCTTTTGGAGAGAATTTTACAAATATAACGAACATAGTCCGGTCCAAATCCGGTTTGACTAGAAATCAGTTTGATATAATTCTCTCCATTATTTTCCCAGATTTTTTTTAGAACTTCTAATTCACTGTTCATACTTCGGTAGGCTCAGTATGACCCTGAACTTATTGAAGGGTCATTATATATGTCCTCTTAAATTGTCTAATTTCTTTTTTGCCTCTTCTGAAAAATTGGAGGTTCTTTCTATTTCCTTTTTCCCTCTTTCTAACGTCTTTATAAGTCCAATCCTTTGACAAATCCTTCCTTTTAAATTGTTTATTTCTTGAAGAATTTTTTCCAATTTTAGACGCTCTTGGGTTAAGTCCGATAGGTCGTCTCTGACAATTCTTGTTTCTTCTTTTTGGCTCACCTCTTCCTTTTCCAACTCTCTTGCCCCAGTCCTTTTTAATTCCTCTGCTACTTTTTTTATCTTTTCTATTGAAAGTCCAATCATTTTCCCATTGCTATTTTAAAATGTTTTGCTTTGATTTTAAATTTCTTATAATCAGGTGAAGGGTTACTTAATTCCACGAATTCTCTTATTGCTAACATTGAGGCCTTTTGGCAAATAGCTTCTATGTCAGCGCCGGTTAGTCCCTCGGTTTCTTTTGCCAAATTTTTTAAATCTACCCCATTAGAAATGCGATTTCTAACGGGGCAAGCATCTTCGGCTAATGGTTTCCCTCTGGTATGAATTTTAAATATCTCAAATCTTGTTTTCTCATCGGGTTTTGGAAGCTCTAAAAGGAAATCAAACCTTCCAGCCCTAAGCAGGGCTGGATCAACTAAATCCAACCTGTTAGTCGTGCCAATCACCACCACTCCTTTTAACTCTTCTAATCCATCCATTTCTGAGAGAAACTGACCAACCACTCTTTGGCTCACTCCCGACGCCTCTTCAATGTCTCGCCTTGGAACCAAACTTTCAATTTCATCGAATACAATAATACAAGGAGATGACTGCTTAGCCTTTTTGAAAACTTCACGAACACCTCTTTCTGCTTCGCCAATCCATTTTGACATTAAAGCCGGCCCTTTTACTGAAATGAAATTTACTCCGCACTGAGAAGCAACAGCTTTGGCTAATAAAGTTTTCCCTGTCCCGGGCACTCCGTAAACTAATATTCCCTTTGGCGGCTTGGTTTTGGCTTTTTCAAAAAGTTCTGAATATTTTAATGGCCACTCAATTGTCTCTTTCAAAATCTCTTTTATATCCTCTAGTCCTCCGACATCTTCCCATTTGACATCAGGAATTTCAGTAAAGACCTCTCTTAGAGCCGAGGGTTCAACTTCTTTTAACGCCTCGCGGAAATGATCCATAGTAACCTCAAGTCCCAAAAGTTTCTTGTAAGGGATATATTCTTTCTCAAACTCAATCTCCGGCATAATTTCTCGCAAAGATGACATGGCCGCTTCTCTGGCCAAAGCTTCCAAATCCGCTCCCACAAATCCGTGAGTAATCTCAGCTAATTTATCTAAGTCAACGTCTTTTGCTAGTGGCATGCCCCGAGTATGAATTTCCAATATCCCCTTTCTCCCATTTTTATCAGGAATGGGAATTGAAATTTCCCTATCAAATCTTCCTGGTCTTCGCAGCGCCGGGTCTAAAGTATTTGGAATGTTAGTTAGCCCAATGACCACTAAATTACCTCTTGATTCTAATCCATCCATCAGCGCGAGCAACTGGGCGACCACGCGACGTTCTACCTGTTTCTCTCCTCCCATCTCTTCTCTTTTAGGAGCAATAGCATCGATTTCATCAATTACTAAAATAGCCGGGGCATTGGATTTTGCTTCTTCAAACACTTCCCGAAGCCGTCCCTCCGATTCGCCATAAAATTTTCCTATAATTTCCGGACCCGAAATAGCAGTAAAATAAGCGTCTGTCTCATTGGCAACGGCTTTGGCAATTAAGGTTTTGCCGCAACCTGGGGGACCGTAAAGTAAAACCCCCTTTGGGGCCTCAATCCCTAATCTTTCAAAGACCTCAGGATATTTTAAAGGAAGTTCAATCATTTCTCTAATTTTGCCAATTTCCTTTTTAAGTCCGCCAATATCCTCGTAGGTAATTCCTATTCCTCTTTTTTCTTTGGCTGCTCCCTTTATTTTGATTGCGGTTCCGGAATTTATTAAAACCGCTCCATCCGGGTCCGTATCTTCAACTTCAAAATCCTGAAATTTAGTTCCAAATAAAGTTGCCCTAATTTTATTTCCTTTTATAACTGGGGTGCCATCCAATATTTGAGCAAGATACTCGCTATCGGTTTCTTTAAAAGAACTTTCCGAAGCTAATGGTTTTAAAACTATGGTTGAAGCCGGATTTATTCCAATTTTTTCAATACTCACCTTTTCGCCCAAACCCACCTCAGTATTTTCTCTCAATATCCCGTCCATTTGGAGAATGCCTTTACCCCTCATTTCCTCAAAAGCGGGCATTACTTTCGCCACCGCCTCGTTTTTCGTTTTTCGCTTTTCGCTTTTGATTTTTATTACATCTCCAATCTCGGCTTTAACTTTTGAAAGGTCTTT
>JAHIOY010000135.1 GCA_018894495.1 Patescibacteria group bacterium | reverse complement strand
ACTAATAAAGAGATGTTTAAAAAAGATTTTATCAAATGGATTGAATCATACAATTACAAAAAATTTAACTTTCAGGAATTTGAATAATTGGACGTGCGACGTGACGTGCGACGTCAGATATCGTCAGGCGCTTTTATGCGAAACATCTCAGATGTCTCAGTTAAAAAAGGAATACTAATCGCTTTCGGAGAATTGTTTTTGAAGTCGGAAGGGGTGAGAAGAATTTTTAGAGACAAGTTGAGCCAAAATATTTTTCTCTTCCTGAAAAGGAAAAATATAGATTTTAAAATTTTTCCCTTTCACGAGAGAATTTTTGTTGCCTTGCCCGTCGAAGCTTTGAGCGGAAGCGAGAAGCGAAGGCGGGAAACGGATGAAATTAAAAAGGCATTAAAAGTGATGAGAAATGTTTTTGGCATTGCCTGGTTTGCGGACTGCCTGTTTTTTGAAAAAACGAACCTGAAAGAATTCAGCGATTTTTTAGGGAAAAATTATAAAAAATGGCTTAAAGAGAAAGAGACCTTTGCCTTGCGGCTGAAATTGGAAAAAAATTTCCTGAAAGAAAGCCGGGAAAAAGTAATTGCTCTTCTGGCAAAGAACATTAAGAGAAAGGTGAACCTGTCGCGTCCCAAAAGAGAAATTTTTATTGAGGTCAGGAGCCGGGGCTGGTCTTTATATTTTAGAAAAATAAAAGGAGCCGGCGGATTGCCTTCAGGCAGTTCTGGCAAGGTTCTCTCTCTGGTTTCCGGCGGAATTGATTCGCCGGTGGCTATTTTTTTGCTCGCAAAAAGAGGGGCGGAAAATATCTGGCTGCATTTTCACAGTTTTCCCTTGGTATCTAGAATCAGCATTGAAAAGGTTAAAGAATTAGCAAAAATTTTTTTGAATTTTCAGCCCCGTCTCAAAGTTTATTTTTTGCCTTTTGCCAAAGCCCAAATGGAGGTGAAATCAAAAATTCCGGCCAAATACCGGATTTTAGTTTATCGGCGGCTGATGCTGAAAATCGCGGAAATAATCGCCAAAAAAGAGAAATGTTTGGCATTGGTTACTGGCGAGAGTTTAGGCCAGGTAAGCTCTCAGACCCTGCCCAATATTAATATTGTTGAAAGAGGTTTAAAAATTCCCGTTTTCAGGCCATTGATCGGTATGGATAAGGAAGAAATAATCAATTTAGCCAAAGAGACAAAAACCTTTTCAATCTCAATTAAGCCCCAGGAGGATTGCTGCACTCTGTTCACCCCAAAACACTCGACGGCCGAAGGAAGATTGGAAGAAATTAAAAAATTGGAAAAAGAACTGAATATCAAAAAAATTATTCAAGATACCCTTAAAGGAACCGAGTTGGCGATGTTTGACGTTGCCAGATTTTAATGATAAATTGAAGTTAAAGTATGAGAGTAGAACCATTTACAGTTGGCGACTTTGTCCATGTTTTTAATCGGGGGAATCGGAAAATGCCAATTTTTCGAGATATTAACGATAGGTGGCGCCTTTTGAAAATTTTTAGATTTTTTAATGACGAGTATTCCCCTCCTCATCCTATGAGAGACGCCATCTTGGCAACGTCTGACGTTGCCAAGATGAATCCGTTGGCGGGAAAAAGTTTTGAATGGCCAAAGCATTGGCCTCCTCATAAGCCATTAGTGAAAATTTTAAGTTATAAATTAAGGGAGAATCATTTCCACTTGCTTTTGAAAGAAATTATCAAGGGCGGCATCAGCAAATTTATGAAAAAACTGGGCGATGGCTATACGAAATTTTCCAACATCAAATACGAAGAAGTGGGAAGGGTTTTTCAAGGTTCTTATAAAGGAAGAACGCCGAGGGGAGATATAAAAAATCTCCATTATTTAGATGCCTATACTCAGGTTTTCAATGTTTTTGAGGAATATCCGGGAGGAATTGAAAGGGCGCTGGCTGAATTTGATGATGCTTTTGAATTTGCTTTAAAAGACCCTTTTTGCAGTTTGGGCGAGAGTTTCGGGAAAAGGAATTTTGGTATTATTGACCGAGATATTTTGGCGGAGGCCTTTCCTTTTTTAGAAATTTATAAAGAATTTGTCAAAGATGCCCTCTTGGTTCGAAACATCCGCCAAATTTTAGGCAAATTAACCCTCGAATAGTTGACGAGGGAGTTGGCGAGGTTTGACGTTGCCAAAAACTAAGTGGTATGAAAAAGGTTGTTTTAATTATAGCTTCTGTTATTTTTTTGGTTTTGGGGGCAAGCGCTAATTTTGTTTTTGCAAATGAGCAGGTTGATATTTTTTTCTTTTCCAGCGCCATCTGTCCTCACTGCGCCAAAGAAAGGAAATTTTTAGACGAGTTAAAGAAAAAATATCCTGAAGTTAATATAAAAGAATACGAGGTTATTTCCAGCGCTGAAAATCGGCAGATTTTAAAAGATTTTTATGAAAAATATCAAGTGCCAAAAAATGAAATGGGGATAGTGCCGGTAACTTTTACTTCCAAAAAATATTTTATTGGTTTTAATGAACAAACAGGAAAAGAGATTGAAAGCTGTATAAAAGAGTGTTTAATAGGAACAAAACCTGCTCCCCAAAAAATCAAAATTCCAATTCTTGGCGAGATTGATATTTCTAAAATGTCTTTGCCGGTTTTAACCATAGCCATAGGGGCTCTTGATGGTTTAAATCCTTGCGCTATGTGGGTTTTATTATTTTTAATCGCTCTTTTAATCAATACCCGTTCTCGGAAAAGAATGTGGTTAATTGGCGGAACATTTATTTTGGCTTCGGGCATTGTCTATTATTTAATTTTAAGCGCTTGGCTAAATTTATTTTTAGCCATATCTTATGTAAATTTGACAAGAATATCAATTGGCATTTTTGCTTTAGGAGTTGGAGTCTGGCAAATTAAAAATTTTATTACTTACCATCCCGGGGTTTGTAAAATTCTGGGAATAAGCGCGAAAATGGAAAAAAAATTGAAGATGAAAGAAAGATCTGAAAAAATAGCTGCTTCGCCATTAACCTTGGGAATGCTCGGGGGCTTAATTATTTTAGCCCTAGGAGTAAATTTAATTGAATTTTTCTGCTCAGCCGGTTTGCCGGCAATTTATACCAGAATTCTGACCTTGAATGAGGTTTCCTTCCTGAGTTATTATCTTTATCTTTTGCTTTATACTTTTATTTTTATGTTAGACGACTTAATTATTTTTTCTCTGGCCGTGATTACTTTAAACAGAATTGGCTTTACCGAGAAATACAATTACTGGGCCACTTTGATTGGGGGATTATTAATATTTACTTTGGGATTATTATTGACTTTTAAGCCAGAATTGTTAATGTTTTAACAACATGCAAAGAATATGCTGAAAGAAATTATTTCTGACGAATTTGGTCCTGAATACTTGGTTGAAGTTTATGACCCTAAAATTGGAATGAGGGGTTTTTTAGTTCTTGATAATCTGGCTTTGGGACCAGGCAAGGGCGGTATTAGAATGACCTCGGATGTAACCATGGAAGAAGTTTTCCGTCTGGCAAGAACAATGACTTGGAAGAACGCTTTAGCCGAGATTCCTTTTGGAGGAGCTAAAGCCGGGATTATTTGGCAAGGAGGATCTGACGGGTTGAAAAAACAATTCATTCAAAGTTTTGCCAGAGCTATAAAGATTTTTATTCCCCAAAAATATATTGCCGGGCCCGATGTGGGAACTGGCGAGAAAGAAATGCAGTGGTTTGTTGAAGCGACAAGGAACTGGAGGTCAGCCACCGGCAAACCAGCGACATTATGTTTGGAAATTTTTGGCAAGCCCGGGCAAAAAAAATGCGGAATTCCCCACGAATTCGGCAGCACCGGTTTCGGCTGCGCTCAAGCGACAAAAGTGGCGGCTGAACTGCTCGGAATTGATATAAAAAAAGCCAGGGTTGCTATTCACGGCTTTGGCAATGTGGGAACCTTTACTTACAAATACTTAACCCAGATGGGGGTCAAGGTTGTGGGCTTAGCGGACTTGGGCGCCGCAATTTTTGAAAAAGAGGGCTTTGACAATAAAATTGTCGCGAGAATAATACAAGAGAAGAGAAAAAAATCTCTATCCGATTACCCAAAAGGAAAAAGAATCGGGGCTCAGGACTTTTGGGGCTTGCCGGTTGATATTTTAATTCCGGCTTCGGTTACCGACGTTATTAACGAAAAGAATAAAAACAAAATTAAGGCGAAAATAATTGTTGAAGCTGGTAACATTCCGATGTCAGAAAAAATTGAGAAGGACTTGTTCAAAAAAGGAATTTTAATTGTTCCTGACTTTCTGGCTAATGCCGGCGGAGTAATTTCGTCTTATTCAGAATACCGGGGCGAGCACCCCCAGAAAATGTTTGAGACCGTTGAGAAAAAAATCAAAAAGAATGCCGGGCTCGTTTTGAAAGAGGCGCTTGCAAAAAAAAGAAATCCCCGCGAGGTTGCCTTAGAAATTGCCCAAAAAAGAGTTAGGGAAGCAATGAAAAAATAAAGAAATGAAATACGACGCTATAATTGCCGGCGCCAGCTTTGCTGGCTTGGGGGTAGCCAAGGTCTTAAAAGGCAATGTCTTACTTATTGACAGGAAATTCGAAATTGGGGATGGGCAAACTTCAGCTTGCTGCAGTTATGAGTATTTCCTCGCCAAACTTGGCTATGAAGAGGCGATTTTGCAGGTCATTGATGTGGAGGTTTTTCATTGTGGTTCAGAAGACATTGTTTCTCATTTAAACTATCCTCTTGCCACGATTGATTACAAAAAATTTTGCCAGTTATTGTTTAAAAATAGCCGGGCGCAATTTCTTTCCGCCAAGATTTTGGGTTTAAAAGGCAATAAGGTTGTTACCGACAAAGGCGAATTTCAGTCAGATTGTATTGTTGATGCTTCGGGTTGGCAGGCGGTTTTGGCAAGTTTAATAAGGAATGACTTTGTTCCCAAAAACGGCAAAAGTTTTGGCATAGAGACGACACCCATTTATAAAAATGAAGCACTTGAAATTTGGGTCAACCCAAAAATGATGCCCAAAGGCGTCTTCTGGATTTTTCCCTGCGGAGATTTTTCGCGGTTGGGCATTGCCAGTTATCTCGGCAAAACAAATATCAAAGAGGGTTTGGAGAGTTTTGTTAAAAGTTTCGGGCTTAAAATTACCGAAGAACTGCATGGCGGTTTTTTCCCGAGCAAATTTAGAGAACCAACCGCAGGAAATATTTTTTTGGTCGGCGATTCGGCCGGTCAATGTTTGCCCCTAACCGGCGAAGGAATAAGACCAGCGATTTATTTTGGCAAAAAATGCGGAGAAATTATTCAGCAGATAATAAACAAAGAAAAGACCTTGGAACAGGGTTTAAAGGACTATAGGGATTTTGCGATGAGTCATAAAAAATATTACACTTTTCTTTTAGCGCTTCAGAAGATTCTTACCAATGTTCCCAATTATTTAGTTGCCAGCTTTACTAAATTTGTAAATCTAAAGCCGGTCTTCAAGTATTGCGAGAAAAAATACATTGATTTAGCTGATTTAAAATAAAATATGAAAAAAATTTCTTATTATCTGTTTTTTATTATTTTAGCCGGCGGAATTTTGATTTCTTTTTGGGTCCAGCAAAGGTATTTCAAAAAAGCAGAGTCCCCGCCTTTATTATTTAAAGTTGAAAGAGGCGACATCCAAGAAACAATCAGAGTTAGGGGAGAAGTGGTTTCTCAAAAGGAATTTGATTTAGGGTTTTCTTTTTCTGGCGCCCTTGACCGGGTCTATGTTAAAGAAGGCGAGCGGGTGGAAAAAGACGCTCCCTTAATGAAGTTAGAAACGACAGACCTTAAATTAGAAATCCAGCGATTAGAAGCGCTTAGAAATAAAAACCAGGCAAGTTACGATAAGATTCTTGCCGGACCAACTGAAGAAGAAATAAAGGTTTTGGAAACAAAAGCGGCAAACGGTAAAATCGCGCTTAACGATGCCGAGCTCAATTTAACCAATGTCAAAAACAAAGCCGAAGCCGACCTTGCCAATTTTTATCAAGATATAAAAAACATTCTTAACGACGCATATCTTAAAGCCGATGATGCGGTGAATAAGCAGACCGATGAAATGTTTTCTAACGATTTTTCAGACAGCCCTCAGTTGACTTTCAATACCGCGTCTCAGGCCGAAATAGATGCTGAAAATGAACGGCTTGTTGCCGGTGTCGTTCTCAAAACCTTTAAAACCGAGATTGATAATTTATCTGACGATTATTCGGCATTAGAAGGAGCTCTAACAAAAGCCGAAAACCATCTAACGGTCGTGAGGGACTTCTTAACTCTGACTAATGATGCCGTTAACTCAGCTATTGGATTATCTTTCACCTCGGCCGGCGCCTATAAAACCAACATTAACGCCGCTCGCGCCAATATTAATACCGCTGTTTCCAATACCACTAAGCAAAAACAATTTATTGCCGACCAAAAAATTGCCAATAATAACAATGTTTTCAGCGCTCAAGCCAAAGTTAATGAGGCCCAAAATGCTCTTTTGCTAACCCAAGATGAACTGCGTCTTAAAAAAACACCGGCCAGAGCCGAAGACGTTGAAACCGCCAAGGCGCAAATTGAGGAGATAGATAGTCAAATTGACATAGTCAAAGATAAAATTAAAAAGTCGTCTCTTATTTCACCGCTTGCCGCCAAAGTGGTAAAAATTTGGTTTGAGGAGGGTGAAGTATTTAATCCGAGTCAGGTGGCAATTTCTCTTTCTGCCCCGGGATATAAAATTCAGTCAGATATTTCAGAACTGGAAATAGGAAAAATTAGAGAGGTTGACGGAAACGAGGTTCAAATTAAGTTTGACGCTTTTCCTGTTCAAGAATTTAAGGGAAAAGTTATTTCAGTTGAGCCAAAAGAAGTTGTGAAAGAAGGAGATAAATATTATCGGGTTAACGTTGTTTTGACTCAGGATAAAGAAGTAGAAATAGAAGTAGGAATTTCCGACGGCGACTCAATTGAGGTCATAAAAGGACTTACAGAGGGACAAACAATCGCTGTCTCTGCGGACTAAAATATGCTCAATAATAAACAAAATTCTAAAACCGACCCGGTT
>JAHIOY010000134.1 GCA_018894495.1 Patescibacteria group bacterium | reverse complement strand
GCTGGGCTTTTTGGATAGATTATCATTATCGGATTAAATTTATTTTCCTCAACAGCGAGGAAGTTTTATTTTTAGATATTGGTACTCACGAAATTTACAGATGAATTTTATGAAACTTGACTACCCGATTATTGACCTTCATACTCATTTGAGGCAGGATATTCCGGGCCATACCAAAATCGCCAAGGAAAGCGGAATTGCTCTTGTGGTTTATATGGCAAATTGCGACCCGGTTAATGATAGTTTAGAAAAAATAAAGAAGTCATTAAAAGAAAAAAGACATTGCCGGGCACTGCCGGTTTCAGCCATAACTAAAAATTTGGCAGGCAGAGAATTAGTTGATGTTGAGGAAATTAAGCCCTTGGTTGTCGGTTTTAGCGACGACGGGGAATATCTGGAAGACCTGAATTTACTGAAAAATGTCTTAGAAAAAGATGTTTTGGTCTTAGCCCATTGCTCGCCGCCTTTTGAAATCGGAATTAAAAAGCCAAATTTGGAAACAAAATTTATAGAAAGATATATCAAGGTTTTTAAAAAAATAAGAAAGGGGAAATTGCATATTCAGCACATTACCAAAAAAGAGAGCGTTGATTTAATAAGAAAAGCAAAAAAAGAGGGAGTTAAAATAACTTGCGAGACCTGCCCTCATTATTTTACCTACACAAAAGATGACTTGGATACAAAAGTTAATCCGCCATTGGCTGAAAGAGAGGACCTAGTCGCCATCAGGCAGGGATTGGCTGACGGAACGATAGATGTTATTGTTTCAGATTATTCCCCCTTGCCGCGGAAAACCGGAATTGCCGGATTTAGAAGTTTTTTTCCTCTTTGCTATGGTTTGGTTTTAAGCGGCGTCTTGACACCTCAGCAATTAAAAGAGAAAATATATTTAAATCCCCAAAAAATAATTGAAAGCGGAGGACAAAAAATAAATTTGACATAATTTTTAGAAAAAATATAATTAAAATATATGGCAAGACAATTTACAGCGATATACAAAAAAAGTGGAAAATGGTATTTAGGTTGGGTAGAAGAAATCCCAGGAGTTAATACTCAGGGAAAGACCCTAAGAGAAGCAAAGGAAAATCTTAAAGAAGCGCTTTTATTGATTTTAGAAACTAATCGATTCCTTAATGGTTGGTGGACAAATGAAATCGGAGACAGAAGGAGATTGGTTTACAATCAAAAAATAATAAAATATAATGAAAACTTTTAAAAAACAATTTATTGATTTTTTGCTTGAAAAGGGCGCTTTAAAATTCGGCGAGTTCAAATTGAAGAGCGGAAGAATGTCTCCCTACTTCATTAACACCGGTATGTTTGACGATGGAGCGAGTATTGAGCGGCTTGGTTATTTTTACGCTTCCTTAGTAAACGACGTCTTGGGCGGAGCTCAGTTTGATGTTATTTTTGGCCCGGCCTATAAAGGAATACCCTTGGCTGTTGCAACCGTGATTTCTTTGAGCAAGGATTATAAAATTAACAAAGGATATTTATTTGACAGAAAAGAGGCGAAAACATATGGCGAGGCGACACAAGAAGAAAAAATAAAAAGCGCATTGGTGGGTTATAAAATTGAAAAGGGTTCAAGAATTGTTTTAATTGACGATGTTTTTACGACCGGCGATACGAAATACGCAGCCATTGAATTGTTAAAGGGTCTGGTGAGTGATGTTAAATTCCCGGCGCTGGTAATAGCGGTTGACAGACAGGAAGTTGGGCTGGATGGGAAATCGGCAATCAAAGAGTTTGAGCAAAAAACAAAGATTCCTGTATTTTCAATTGTTTCTGTAAGTGAAATTATTGAGCATCTTTCGGAGAAAGGAAAGCTCGCCCCGGCTGAAAAACAAAAAATACTTGAATATCTTAAACAATACGGAGTTGAGAAAGTGAAGAAGGCAATGGACTTATAATTTATTAATTTCTCTGAAGAGTATAAATCCCGGTCAGAATAAGCAAAGTTCCAAGAACGGTAAAATAAGTTATTTTTTCATTCAAGAAAATGGCTGAAGTCAATATTCCTGAAATCGGGATTAAAAAGAAAAATGAGTTCGTTTTGACTAAACCAATTTTATCTATGCTTTTAAACCAAACAACATAAGTCAATGCTGTTGTTGGAAGAGCAACCCATAAAACTAAAAGAAGTGAATTTAAGCTAATCTGAGTTATTGAAAAAAGATTCTGTCTCAAAATGGATAAAAATAACAATATAATACTGGCGGCAAGAATTGCATAAAAGGTTGTATTCAAACTTCCGTATTTTTTGATGTACTTTTTGCTAAAAATAGAATAGAATGCCAGGCATAAACCGCTAAGTAAGATTAATATATTTCCTGCGAAAAATTCCGATTTTAATAAATTGCCAATACCGATACCTTGAGTGGTAACCAGAATAACGCCTGCAAATCCTATTAAGGTTGCGACCACAGCTTTTTTAGTGATTTTTTCTCCAATCAAAAGGGGCGCTATAAAAACAGCCAGCAATGGCCAGGAGTTAAGCAAGACCGCATTATTTGTTGCAGTTGATAGTTTTACCCCTACAAAATTAAGAACTCCGAACAGAGAGATACCAACGAAACCAAGGAATAGAATTTTCGTCAAATCTTTTTTTTCAACACTTATTTTATTCTTTAGAATAAAAGGGGCGAGAGCCAATCCAGCAATCGAATAGCGAAGAAAATTAAATAAAAAGGGGTCTATTTCACCGCTTAATATTTTTAATGGCGGATGTTGTGTACCCCACACCATAAAGGTTGATATTAGAATTAGGTACCAGGAGATATTACTTTTTTGCATATATTGTTATTATATATAATATGCCAAAAATTGGAAAAAAGGACAAGTTTTTATTTCTGAATTTTCCAAATCAAGTTTTCCTTCTGAAAAATCAGAAGGAAGAATCCGAAATAAAGAAAATTAAGGGCAGGTTTGTGATTCCTTCGGGAATAGTTGCTACTTCTTTGGATACCGTCCTAAGAATAGCCAGAGAAATTCCCGAAGTCGGAATTTTAACTACCAAGACCATTACTTTGAAACCCAGAGAAGGAAATCCGGAGCCGATTTTAGAGCAAGTTGGTCTTCTTTCTTTTGTTAATGCGGTTGGTTTGACAAACCCCGGAGCAAGGTATTTCAAAGAAGAATTAAAAAAAATTTATCCCCTGCCAAAAGGGAAATTTTTATTGGTTTCAATAGCCCCATCAAGCAAAGAAGAATTAAAAAAAATTATTAAAATAATTTCTCCCTATTTTGATGGGATAGAGTTGAATCTTTCCTGTCCCCATGGCGGAAAATATGGATTAATCATTGGGAGAAACAGAAAACTTAGTTTTGAATTCACAAAAGTTGCCAAACAAACCACTGAAAAGCCAGTATTTGTTAAGTTACCACCAATAAAAGAGATAGGGGGAATTGCTCAAGCAGTTATGGAGGCCGGGGCCGATGGAATTACGGCCATCAATACCGTGGGTCCAGTGAAAAGCAAAGTTTTATCTTTTGGCAAAGGAGGAATATCTGGGGCGAAAATAAAGAAAAGAGGGATTTGGTGTATAAAAGAAATAAAAAAAATCACCCAGGAGAAAATCCCAATTATTGCCATGGGAGGAATAGCAACGGCAAGAGATGTAAGGTTATATCAAAAGGCAGGGCCAGATTTTTATGGAATAGGTTCAAGTTTAGCTGGAATGGATTTCGGAAAGATGAAAGATTATTTTAAAGCACTGGAAAGGGACTTACAGAGAGGGACAAACCGAGCCGAAAAGTTGCTCTTGAAAAAGAAATTTATTGATTATCAAACTTTTAAAATTAAAAAGATAAAAAAATTAAGCAGGGACTTAAGGATATTTTATTTTGATAAACCCTTAAAATCCGAGCCGGGTCAATTTGTATTTTTAAATTTTGAGAAAAGGGAAAAGCCATTTTCAATTGCCTCAGATAAGCCCCTAACATTAGTCGTAAGAAAAGTTGGCGAGTTTACTTCAAAACTTTTTTGGTTAAAAGAGGAAAATCAAGTTTTAATTAGGGGGCCTTATGGGAAACCATTTCCAATTTTCAAGAATAAAGAAAATTATTTGGTCTGCGGAGGAACAGGAGCCGCCCCTCTTTATTTTTTGGCTCAAAAACTGAGACGAACAACTATATTTTTGGCAGGAAAAACAAAGAAAGAATTGTTGTTTAAAGATGACTTCAAAAAATTGGGAAGATTGATTATTGCCACTGAAGACGGAAGCGAAGGCGCGAGGGGGCGGGTAACCGAAGTTTTAGAAAAAGAGCTCAGAGAAAATAGACCCAAAAATACCATTTTTTTCAATTGCGGCCCAGAATTGATGCTCAAAAAAGCAATGGAGATTGAAAGAAAGTATGGCCAGCCAGAAAAAATTTTTTCCCAAATAGAAAGAATAATGAAATGCGGATTTGGACTTTGCGGTCATTGCGGTCTCAATGGTTTTCTAACTTGCGTTGATGGTTCTTATTTTGATTATTCAACCTTGAAAAAGTGTCGTCATTTTGGTAAATTTAAACGGGATAAAACTGGCAGATTGGTAAGGCTCAGATAGGCCTTGACTATCATTTTTGCTTGAATTAAGGTAAACTAAGTTTTGGGAGCATAATCTTATAAAGGTCGGAGAAAATTAATTTTAGAATTTAAATTATTATGGCTACTACTGCTTACTGCGTAAAATGTAAAAAGAAACAGGAGATGAAGGACGAAAAAGAAGTGGAAATGAAGGGAAAGGGGGGCGTAAAGAGAAGAGCGATGACCGGCACCTGCCCGGTTTGCGGCACGAAAATGTTTAGAATTTTAGGAAAAGCATAAAAATGTGAAGGCTTCCGGAAGTCTTCGACGACAACGCCCTGGGCTATTTGCCTTGGGCGTTTTGTTTGGCTTAAATGTTTTAGCTTGGCTGGCCGTATTTGATTTGGAAAATAATTCCTTTCTTGAAGTTAATTTTTTTGACGTTGGCCAGGGCGATGCCATCTTTATTGAAACGGCAAGGGGGCATCAAATTTTAATTGACGGAGGCCCGTCCTCCGCCATTTTAGAAAAATTGGCAAAGGAAATACCGTTTTGGGACAGAACAATTGATTTAATAATTTTAACTCATCCTGAAAGAGACCATCTCTCCGGCTTAATAGAAGTTTTAAAAAGGTATAAGGTTGAGAATATTTTATGGACCGGCATTGTTAGAGATACCCCTGAATATAAAGAATGGGAGTCATTGCTCAAAAAAGAAAGAGCCGAAATTTTTATTGCCAAAATTAACCAAAGAATTAATTGTTCAACACCCGAAGTTAAACATTGTCAAATTGATATTTTGCATCCCTTTGAAAATTTAGAGGGTCAGGAATTTAAGGAAAGCAATAATACCTCAATTATTGCTAAATTGGTTTTTGGCGAGAATTCTTTTTTATTTACCGGTGATGCCCATAAGTCCCTTGAGAAAAAGCTCGTTGAAAGGGAAGCGGCTATTGAATCCGATGTTTTAAAAATTAGTCACCATGGAAGCAAGGGCTCGACGGCTGAAGAATTTGTAAAAGAGGTTTCGCCCCAAATTGCCGTCATTTCAGCAGGCAAAGATAACTCCTACGGTCATCCCCGTCAAGAGGTTTTGGATATTTTAACGAAATATGGTATAAAAGTTTTGAGGACAGATAATGATGGAGACATAAAGATAATTTCCGATGGAGAGAATATTAAAATCAAAAATCAAAATGTAAAATAATATAAATCCTAAATCCGAAATTCTAAATCCTAAACAAATTCCAAAATCCAAATTCCAAACAATAAATTATTCGTATATTCGTAAAAATTCGTAAATTCGTAGTACTTATGAATTTTCCAATCTTTAAAACAAAAATTGAAGGGCTCACCAGAAAATTTAATTTAACTGACCCTAAAGACCAAAGGGATTATTTTGAGGCGAAGGCGGGCAGGGAAATTGAGAAATTGAGGGAATACCTGAAAAACAATACTTTTGTCGCCTATTTATTGGGGAAAAAGAATTCCGGCAAGGGAACTTATTCTAAAATGTTTGCTGAAATCGTGGCTCCGGAAAAAGTGAAGCATTTTTCGATGGGGGATATGATTAGAAACGTTGATAGGGAATTGGCTGATGAAAAAAAGAAAAAAGAACTATTTGATTTTTTAAAGAAAAATTATCGCGGCCGGTTTCCACTAAAAGAAATAATTTCCGGCTTAGAAAGAAGAGATACAAAGACGCTTTTGCCGACCGAACTGATTTTAACTTTGGTTAAAAGGGAAATGGAGAAAAAAGAAAAGAAAGCGATTTTTATTGATGGTTTCCCGAGGGACCTGGACCAAATAGGATTTTCTCTGTTCTTCAGGGATTTAATTGGCCATAGAGACGACCCGGACGTTTTTATTTTAATTGATGTGCCCGAGAAAGTTATTGACGAAAGAATTAAATGGCGGAGGGTTTGCCCGGCCTGCCAGACATCAAGAAATTTAAAACTGCTTCCGACCTCAAAGATTGGCTATGACAAAGAGAAAAATGACTATTATTTGCTTTGCGACAATCCAAATTGTTCAGCCCTCCAAAGTTTTGCGGAACAAAATTTAGGAGGGCGAGGAGTAAAACTTCTTCCAAAAGAAGGCGATGAATTAGGAATAGAGCCCATTAGAGAAAGATTTATCAGGGATGAGAAATTGATGGAAATGGCTTTTTCACTCTATGGCATTCCCAAAATTTTGTTAAGAAATTCGCTGCCGGTAAAAGAAGCAAAAAATTTTGTTGATGATTATGAAATTACCCCGGAATATGTTTTTGAGCTGGACGAAAAAGAAAACAAGGTGAAAATAAAAGAAAGACCATGGGTTTTTTCGGTTCAAGGAGTTGAGTCCCTGAGCTTACTGCCTCAGCCGGTGGTAGTTTCTTTAATTAAGCAAATGGTAAATACTCTGAATCTTTGATTTTTTCACTTGACAATTTGTTTTAAAATGGTCTAAAATTAAAGCGAAAAGGGGCGAAAAATCAAACGACGGCATTGCCCCATTGGAAGTTATATTGTAAAACTTCAAAAGCATAATTTCTAACGGGGCCCTGCTTGTTCTAGTAGGATTCAGGGACAAAAGCTTTCTTAGGGCGTCTGAAATGAGCGCGGTCCGTGGATTGCGCTCTTGATGCCCACTTGATTTCTTTCCTGATGAACCTCTAGAATGAAGCAGGGCTTTTTTGTTTTCACCTTATATTGTGTTATAATATAATCAAAATAGCTAAACAAAACTATCAATTTATTCTTTCAGCCACAGGGTTGAATTACGAGAGAGAGAGAGAGAGAGTAATCAACGCTCGCCGAGTTTTTATTTTAATAAATCCATTTAAGGACACTGTTTTTGAGCAGTGTTTTTTGTTTGTAAAAAATATTGTTGAGCTTTAAATTATTTGCTATAATTTCAACAAAGATAAAAGTATGCAAACTATAACTAAAAATTTTCAAGCATTTACAAAACTGGAACGAAAAAAGTATCTGGGAAGCTATGTAATTATTATTGACGGGAAGGTGCGATTTTTTTTTTGGGGGGGGGTAAATTAGAGGTAGAACTTGTTATAGTTTAATCTTTTGCGCTATAATAAAACTATGAATAAAGATTTTAGCGAGTTAATTGAATATTTAGATAAGAAGTTTGAGAAAACAGCCGCCAAAGAAAATTTGGCTGAATTGGCAACCCTTGCTGAATTTGACAAAAGAATGGGTAATATGATAACATTAAATAATGACTCCTACTATAACTATTTCAAAAAATAAAAAGAGATTGCGAAAGACAAAGTTAGATAGTTATGCTGGAAAATGGGTGGCTTTTCTCGGAGAAAGCATTGTTGCTTCAGCAGATACCCTTAAAGATCTAATGAAAGAAATTGACGATAAGGGGCTTAGGAAAAAAGTCTCAGTTTTTCTTGTTCCCAGAAAAGATGAAGGACCTTATATCTTATTTATTCTATGAGAAAAGAATTTTCTTATTTTGAAAAAGATAGTCAGTATTTTCCGATTATTGAAGTAAAATTAAAAGGTTCTAAAAATGAACTAACTGTTAGGGCGCTAATTGATTCCGGCGCCTCATTTTCAGTATTTCGCCCGGAAGTTGCTCAAGATTTGGGTATCGCATTAGAAAAAGGGAAGATGATTTATTTAACGGGAATTGGCGGCAGAATATTGGGTTATCTCCATGAACTTCCTGTAATTTTGCTGGACAAAACCTTTCGATGCAAAATAGTATTTTCGCCAGAATTCAATGTTTCTTTTAACTTATTGGGCAGGGATAATTTTTTTCTGCCTTTTATTATTAGTTTTTTAGAAAAGAACAAAAAAATCATTATTCAGGAAAATAAAAAACAGCTTTCAGTGATATGACTAAAATTATCAAAACCTTGAAGCTGAATTACGAGAGAGAGAGAGAGAGAGTAAACGCGACCCGCCGAGTTTTAATTTATTCAAATTTTTTATTAAAGCGTCTTTTTAATGACGCTTTTTTGATTTTTTGATTTTTGTAATGTCCAATAAAGGAAAATATGACGACGGAGAAAATTGTCCAAAAATTAAATAAGGGGATTAAGCGGGATTTGTTGAGGAAGTTGGGATGTAGAAATAAACAGGGCTTTTTAGCTCTTCTCAAGCCAACGGTTTCTGGCTGGCTTGTTGTTTTTCTTTTGTTCCAGTTAATTGCCGGAGCGCTTTTGCCTTTTCAAATTTCGCCAACTCGGCCGTTCGTGAAATTGCAGGAAACCCAGGCGGCTGGCGAGGGTTGGCTTTCGGGCTGGGCATATCGTAAGCCAATTTCAGTCCAAAATAGCACTTCTACCCTTACCGATTATCAGGTCAAAATTGACCTTAATACTTCCAATTTTGATTATTCTCACGCTTCATCAACTTTGGCTGATTTGCGGCTTACTGATTCTTCCGGCACGACAACCTTGTCTTATTGGATTGAAAACGCTTCAACCACTGCCACCTCAACAATCTGGGTTAAAGTTCCAACCCTGACCGGAAGCGCCACCACCACGATTTACATCTATTACGGCAACCCTTCTGCCGCGTCCGCAAGCAACGGCGCGGATGTCTTTGAGTTCTTTGATGATTTTAGTGGGGATCTGAGCAAGTGGAATGTTATGGCGGGAACTTGGGCTATCTTTAATGGAAAACTTATTCTAAGTGCATTAAGCGGCAGAGGAGGACTATATGCTACAGAAAAAAATTTCTCGGACGCTGTCATCGAATTTAAAGTTATAGCATCTACATCGGGAACGTTTCATGGTCAGGGGGGATACTATCGTGGAGATGGAACACTTACCGATAGTAGTGCATGGATAAGAATACATTGGGTTGATGGATGGGATTTGTGGGCTTTAGAAAGCCCTTCGACACCTAATGTCGGCACCTCTGGTTTACAATCACCAGAAGGAGTGTGGAGAACTATAAAAGTTATCTTCGCAGGCACATCTCATAATGTCTCTGTAGACGATTTGTCAATTATATCTGTAACAAGTGAAATAGGCACGAATCCGGGGAGGGCAGGAATTTATGCATGGAATCGAAATTCAGAACAGCAGTGGGATGATTTCCGTGTCCGCAAATACGCCGAGTCAGAGCCGACAGCGAGCGTTGGGAGTGAGGAGAGCGGGGAGTATCTTAACTATTACACTATCACTGGCGC
>JAHIOY010000133.1 GCA_018894495.1 Patescibacteria group bacterium | reverse complement strand
ATGTAAAGGCACTGATATTTTTAAGGTCATTAGTGTTTACCCAATTTTATCTCATTTTTAACTTTAGGGACAGACCTCTGCAAAGATAACAGGGGTCTGACCCCTGCAAAGCTAACAGGGGTCTGACCTCAGGGTAAAAGTTTTTCTGAAACAGAGAAATTCCCTTTATTTAAGATATATAATTTTTTATTGTTTTGGTCAAAAAAAATTTTAAACTTTTCTGCCTCCGATTCTTTAAACCCCGTTAGAAAGGGTGGGCTTTCTAACGGGGTAAAACTAATTAAATCAGCGATATTTAGCCGGTCTCTATTATCAATCTCGGTTATTTTTATCTCTCCCCCAACGTTAAAAAGTAAATAGTCAGAATTGTACCAGAATACCTCGCCGATTTTTTTTGAAAATCGAGTCAGATATATTTGTTCGTTCGCCTTTCTTTGGGGTTGGGAAGATTGGGGTTCAATAAACAAGAGCCAAATTTCATAATCCTGAATCAGAGCTAATTTTTGGAAATTGGGAGAAATTTTAATGGTCTTAAAAGACATTTCGCTTAATTTTCCTCCGTTTTTAAAAAGTTTGCCTGAATTATCCAGTTCGTAGCTCTCGCCGTTAATTTTTTGGGAAACGAGGAAATCTTCGGCTTGCCCGCCCAAGTTTTGTTCCAAAATTTGGGCGGGTGAAGTTGTGGCGTTCGTTAAAATTGGAGGGACGCGGCTGATGTCCAAAATAATTTTTTTAAAGTCGTCCCTGCCCGCCGTAGCTTTAGCGGAGGCGGGTTTAATTTTTGTTTCCAGAATAATTTCCTTTTGGTCAGAAGAAAATTTTAAGTCGTCAATTTCAACCCCTTCTCCAATATCTTTTTCCTTGATTAAATAGTTTTCAACGCCCTTATCTATTTCATAAGAAAACAATTCCCATTCTTGCTCCCGAGCTCTTAAAAAAATAATTTTTTTTCCATCAAGCGAAAACCAAAAATTGTTTATTCCCTGAGTTAAAACCGTAAAATTGGGGTTTTGGGGAATTAAAATAATATTTTTTGCCTCGGCCACTTCTTTTTCTTTAATTTCTAAATTTTTTTCCCAAGGATGAAAGCCGTCTTTTTCCACCCTTATCTTATGCCAGCCCGGCAGTAGATTTTTAATTAAAATTGTGCCAAATAAAAAATCGGTTTTCTTCTTTGATTTTTCATCAACAAAGACCGTTGCCTGTTTTGGTTCTACTTTTAAAAAAATTCCTCCGGTTTGAACGATTTTTATTCCGCCAGCTGGCGGATTAAAATCAACCCGGTAGCCCTGGGAATAAAAAATTACAGACGGAGCAATTAAAAGAAACAAAAATAAGCAGGACAAAAATAAAATTGCTCTCCTTTTTTTAGTCATACTTCATTTTAACAAGTTATCGGCTTTATTAAAAGCCCAAAATATCCCCCTCAATTTTTATCGTATCGGAATTTCAATAGATGAAATTCCGACAGCCCCTTGCCCTTCGGGCCAAGAGGATGGACCAGATAGGCATACTACAGGTAAGATACGATCCCGCCCCGCCCCGCCCCGCCCCGCCCTCTATGCTAAATGTATCAATTTTCCTATGCTTAGAGGGCGGGGTTGCCCGAAGGGAGACAGCGCACGAGCGAAGCGAGTGCCTATCTGGGTTAAAATTTTGTTGACACTTGACAAATTTTTGCTATACTAAAATTAAAATTGACAAATTTTGTTTTATGCTAAATAATTTGGCGAAAGTTAAAGCAAATATCAGAAAAATTGCCAAAAAATACGACTTAAATTTTGTGGTGCTTTTTGGTTCTCGGGTGAGCGGATTAGTCCATAAAAGAAGCGATATTGATTTAGCTTATTCGGCGAAGAAATTCTTAGACAACAGAAAAGAATATGAGCTAATTGGTGAATTTCAACGAGCTTTTAATTTAGGCTCGAAAGTTGAAATTGAGTTGGTTAATTTAGATAACGCGCCGCCCCTTTTGGCTAAAGGAATCGCTTTTAAAGGGAATCTTTTGACAGAAATTACCCCCCACAGCTTTGCTTATTTTCAAATGTACGCTTTTAAATTGTTTGTGGAAGCAAAACCCCTTTTCGCCTTGCGTGATAAATTTATCTCCCAAAATTTATGATTGATAAAGAAATAATTAAAAATAAAAATGGTTGAGTATTATTAACTATTTGGTTTGCTTATCATTACAAAACTTGCTATAATTATCAGCAATATGACTAAAATTATCAAAACCTTGAAGATGAATTACGAGAGAGAGAGAGAGAGAGTAAACGCGACCCGCCGAGTTTTCGTTTGTTTCAATTTTTTATTAAAGCGTCTTTTTAATGGCGCTTTTTTGATTTTTTGATTTTTGTAATGTCCAATAAAGGAAAATATGACGACGGAGAAAATTGTCCAAAAATTAAATAGGGAGATTAAGCGGGATTTGTTAAGGAAAATGGGATGCGGGAAAAAAATACGCTTTTTAGCTCTTCTCAAGCCAACGGTTTCTGGCTGGCTTGTTGTTTTTCTTTTGTTCCAGTTAATTGCCGGCGCGCTTTTGCCTTTTCAAATTTCGCCAACTCGGCCGTTCGTGAAATTGCAAGAAACCCTCGCGGCCGGGGAGGGCTGGTTGGCGGGCTGGGCATATCGTAAGCCAATTTCAGTTCAAAATAGCACTTCCACCCTTACTGATTATCAAGTCAAAATTAAACTGAACCCTTCTAATTTTGATTATTCCAAGGCCTCTTCAACTTTGGCTGATTTAAGATTTACTGATTCAGGGGGAACAACTACCTTATCATACTGGCTTGAAACCGTTTCAACCACTGCCACCTCAACTATATGGACGAAAGTTCCTAGTTTGACAGGAAATTCAACAAGCACAATCTATCTTTACTACGGCAATGCCTCTGCCGCGTCCGCAAGCAACGGCGCGAATACTTTTAACGTTTTTGAGACGAGTATAATTCAACTACAAAACGTAGTGGTAACGGAAATAAGCACACCATACACAGTGGCAATGACTGACTCATATAAAATAATATCAGACATTGCGATTCAAAATGGTCCCAGTGTTATGAATATTTATTATCAAATAAATTCAGGTGGGTGGGTTTCGTTTGGTTCGTTATCACCTTCTTCATATGCATTTTGTACAACATGGTCTACT
>JAHIOY010000132.1 GCA_018894495.1 Patescibacteria group bacterium | reverse complement strand
GTATCTCCTTAGAATCTAATGTATCTCCTTAGAATCAATTTAATGGAGAGAGACAGCAAAAATAAAATTAAAACGTGGAAACCAATAGTTCTCTCAGAAAAAACGTCCAAAAAAAATCCTCCAATAAGGGCTGAAATTAAACCAAAATTTTCTTCCGATTTTTCAAATAAATTCAAAAAAAATATTAAAATTAAAATTAAATTTAAGGCAGAGAAATGAACTAAAAAACTGGTCTGAAATAAAGCCAGGACATAGAAAAATAAAAGCGAAATTATAATTTTTTTCACCATTTCGTAATAATAAATAATGTCTCTAATTCCTTAATGTCAAAATATGGGGAGACCTCGGCCTGCTGAAATGGTTCCAAGTCAGATTTTTTAACCTTCTTGATTTCTCCAACTAAAATACCTTCCGGGAAGATTCCTCCGAGCGAGCCGGTAATGATAAGGTCTTTTTCGTTGAGTTCGGCGTTAAGAAGAACCTTATCCAACAAGAGTCCAAGGTTTCCCTTCCCTTCGGCTAAGCCATAAATTGAATTTCCTCCCTCGGAAATTTTAATATTAAAAGAAAAATCTTTTTTGGAAATCAAGGACACTTCGGAAAAATTTTTATAAACCGAATTCACCCTGCCAACTAAAATTCTTTCAGGGGTAATTACCGGCATACCTTTTAGAATACCGTTTTCTAAACCGCCCGTGACCAAAATAGAATCCGGGTTAATTATATCACGGCTTGCCATATCAGAAATAAAAAGCTCAAAGTTATTTTTCGGCAGGGCATTGAGAGCTTTTCTCAAGGTCCTATTTTCCTGCTCAATTTCTCTCAGCCGAACGTTTTCTCCGAGCGCTTCTCGGATTTTACGGTTTAGTTCTTCATTTTCTATTTTTAGGCCTTTAATTTTTATAACTGACTTGAAGAAATCAGATACATTATCCCCTGTTTTAAAAAGAACTTTCTGAAAAGGCAAAGAAGTTGAATAAAAAAAGTTTTTTACTTCGTCTTGAAAAAAATTTAAAAAAATAATAAGAAGCAAAATTCCAAAAATCGCAATTACTATTTTACCTATCTTTGGTCTCATATCGAGTTTATTATATTTTATTGTATAGGAATTTCAATAGCATTGAAATTCCTATAAAGCAGTGCGAATATTTTTGGCAAAAATAAAAGCAGGTAACCCCGATGTAGTCGGGATTACCTATGTGCGTTCAACAAGCAGATTATACGCATTGTAAGAGAGCTACCTACTTTCGCAGGAAAACCTACTATCATCGGCCCTGGGAGATTTCACTTCCGTGTTCGGTATGGGAACGGGTGGAGCACTCCCGGTATAGCTCCCTTACAATGTTTATAATTGCGGTTATTAATTGCTAGCTAAGGATTTTTTCGCTCTATTAGTAGCACTCGGCTTAATCCGTTGCCGGACTTACACCTGTGCCCTATCAAGGTCGTAATCTTCGACCGAGCTTAATGAGTCCTAATCTTGGGGATAATTTCGAGCTTAGATGCTTTCAGCTCTTATTTAAACCCGACATAGCTACCCAGCAGTGCTCCGGGCGGAACAGCTGGTACACCAGAGGTCAGTTCATCCAGGTCCTCTCGTACTATGGACGAATCCCCTCAAGACTCGACGCCTGCGGTAGATAGAGACCAACCTGTCTCACGCATAATTTCATTTGTTACCAAATGTTTGGACTATACCATCACCCTCTTCTCTTGGAGAAGGGGGGACTGACATATTATGGAAGGTTAAATCTTCCATCTGGTTTTTAAAACCAAGTCTCTATGGGGTTAGTATACGTTTTTTACGTTTTTTTGAATAATTCAAGTTCCTGAAACGATCGATTAAAACGGCAAGTTGATAAAAGTCTTTTTTGTTTTTCACTTTCTCTTTACTTTCTATAATTTCCAGCATGAGATTAACTTGTTCTTTTTTAAGAATTACAAATGGTTTAATTATTCTAAGAAATTTACGCAGTGGCTCTATTCTACTAATAATATATTCAAGAATTCCATCCTTGCGTATCCTTAAGTGCCCTAAACCAATTAAAGAACAAATTTTCTCAAATTTTTTTTGTTCTTTCTGCGACTGAAAAAGCACTATATACGGCGCTATTTGAAATCCATATTTATAGGTTGGATTCGGTTTGAGCCGTACATAAATACTTCCATCGCCATCAAGAAATCCAGCAAGATAGGCTTTTATAACTTGGCTAAACATATACAACTTCCCTCGGTATTATCCTATCATACGACAGGTTATAACGTCAAGATAGGAATCCACCGATATGAGTCAGTTTTTCGATCACGATATCTCGTGAAAGCCGCCGTGTGTTCTCGATGTTTAAAGGTTCTTTTTGACGGTTTGAACCCAACTCACGTATTGCTTTAATTGGCGAACAGCCAAACCCTTGGAAGCTTCTCCACCTCCAGGATGCAACGAGCCGACATCGAGGTGCCGAACAGAGCCGTTGATATGAACTCGCGGGCCCTACTAGCCTGTTATCCCCGGGGTAACTTTTATCTGATGATCTCTGCCGGTTCTACCAACCAGCATCGGTTCACTAAGTTCGAGTTTCCTCTCTGCGCGAGATATCCCTCTTGCAGTCAAGCCGGCTTTTGGCTTTACCCGACACTTCCGATTTCCATCCGGAAGTAGCCGACCTTTAAACGCCTCCATTACCTTTTAGGAGGCAAGTGCCCCACTTAAACTGACCGCTAGACACTGTTTTCCGCTTTTGGAGCAGAATTAGAATAAAG
Source organism: Patescibacteria group bacterium (assembly GCA_018894495.1). GTDB lineage: Bacteria > Patescibacteriota > Minisyncoccia > Minisyncoccales > JAHIOY01 > JAHIOY01. The sequence continues at coordinate 7,951 of JAHIOY010000132.1, read as the reverse complement.
ATTTCAAAAGGGTGGTGTTTCATTGACGACTCCATGCCACCCGAAAGCGGCACTTCGGTCTCCCACCTACGCTACGCATCTGAAACCAAAATTCAATATCTGGCTACAGTAAAGCTCCCGGGGTCTTTTCGTCTAGCCGCAGGTAAAGCGCGTCTTCACGCTTATTGTATTTTCACCGGGCGCCTCGTTGAGACAGTCCCCCAGTCGTTAATCCTTTCATGCGGGTCAGAACTTCATGTTTCTCCATTATCACTAATGGCATAGACTATATCTTCATCTTACTAAGAGAATTTAGAATTATTGTTTTGGTGTAGTTTCGTTTTCCAGAAGGATTCATTTTAGATACCAGTCCAACAATTTCAATTAATCCTTTCTTTGTTAAATGTTCTCCTTTACTCATTTTTTGACAAACCTTTTTGAAAATCTCGAAATCCTTTTGTTTGCCAGATTGTAAAGGATATTTCTCGAAATGAGGAATAATCTTTGTCAACAAATTATTGAGACTTCTTGTTTCATATTTTAACGTCTTATCGCTAACACTTTTCCTAATAAATCCACACTTAAAATAATCTCTAATCAACCTTAACACTTCGGCTCTGTTTTCCTTCTGTCCTACCGAAAAACTTGCCACTACTTCCCATCCAGTTTTATTTCCTTTCCGTGGTCGAATCGAAACACAGAAACATCCTTCTCCATCTACATATCCACTTATATAGGATTCTAAATTCATCTTGGTAAGCGTCGGCATATTACGTTGGTTTAATCTCAACGTCCTACCCCGCTCTTTTTAAACCTTCCAAAATAATTCTACATTCAAAATTATTTTTCAGTTAAGTTTTAGAATTTAAAACTTGGAAAACTTAGAAAGAGCGGAGTAAAGTCGTTACGGGGTCATCCGCCAGCTGGCGGATGACTTCCCACGGTATTACCTTATTTTATCATAAAATTAATAAGGTTTCACCGTTATTAGCCGAATTTTTTCTAGAGATCACTCTCTAGACAGGCAATTTCTTACCTGACAAGGGGTTACGCTACTTTAACACGGTTATAGTTACCGCGGACGTTCACTGGAGCTTAGCCCAATCAGCAACCACCACTTGGCAGTTACCGTCAGGTTTAACATTCCAGCACTGGTCAGGACTCAGCCCCTATACATCTTGTTGCCAATTAGCAGGGACCTGTGTTTTTGATAAACAGTCGCCAGGGGTACTTTTGTTGCAGCCCGCCTCGCGCTCCGCGCGAGAAAATCCGAAATTCGAATATCGAAATTCTAAACAAATTCAAAATTCTAAATTCAAATTTTCCAAACGGTTTGGAATTTTGGATTTTGGTAATTAGAATTTGTTTCGGATTTCGTGCTTCGTGCTTCGAATTTCCTTGTGCGAAGCACAAGGTAGGCAACCCATATTGCGAACTTACGGGTACTTTTTTGCCGAGTTCCTTAACGAGGTTTCACCCGTTCACCTTGGCGCATTTACGCCAGCCCACCTGTGTCGGTTTTCGGTACGGATCCAACCCTCTTAACTCCAAGAGCTTTTCTAGACAGCCGTGTCGCTGGGGCGCCCCGCCCTCTAAACCCATCACCAAAGTCAATTAACTTATCGCAGTATTTAAAAATACAATAAAGTTAAGTAAACTTGGTCATGAACATAGAGGGCGGGGTCTCGGAAATCCAATAATCCTCCCAGAGAGATTAGCTGTGTCACTCTTCAAAAAAGGGCTGAAGGGTCGGAATATTAACCGACTGTCCATTGGCCTCGCTTTTCAGCTGCGCCTTAGGACCGCCTAACCCTTGGTCGAAAACCGTTGCCAAGGAAACCTTGGGCTTTCGGTGTGCCGCTTTTTCAGCAGCATTGCGGTTACTCATACCAACATTCTCACTCCCCATCGCTCCACCCTTCCTCTCGGTCGGGCTTCTCAGCAATGGAGATGCTCCCCTACCATCGCTCGTGCCTCGCTACCGCTCGGCACTCGCTAAGTTAAAAGTTAAAAATGAAAAGTTAAAAATTTTGAATTTTAAATTGTAACTTTTAACTTTAAACTTTTAATTTTTAACTTGAGTGAGTGCTGAACATTAGTGAAGCACGAACGATTCTTATCTTCGGTACCGAGCTTAGTTCCGTTAATCTTCGGCGCAGGATCCCTTAGTTAGTAAGCTATTACGCACTTTTTAAAGGGTAGCTGCTTCTAAGCTAACCTCCTAACTATCTCTGGAACCCCACTTCCTTTAATACACTTAGCTCGAATTTAGGAACCTTAGATGAAGATCTGGGCTCTTTCCCTCTCGAGCTTGGACCTTAGCGCCCAAGTTCTAACTCCTGTCAAATTTCTTCCGGCATTCGGAGTTTGGTAAGGATATCTGGATTTCTCCAGGACATTCTTTCCAGTGCTCTACCTCCGGAAAAACTAAAAAACAGGGCTAGCCCTAAAGTTATTTCGGGGAGAACCAGCTATTACCGAGCTCGATTAGCTTTTCACTACTTACCACAGCTCATCCCAGAGTATTGAACGGCTCACGGGTTCGGGCCTCCTGCCGCTTTTCAGCGGCACTCACCCTGGCCATGGCAAGCTCGCTCGGCTTCGGGTCTCCCGCCTTCTCTAATAAATGCGCTTTTAACGCTCGCTTTCGCTGCGCTTCCGTCCCAGAAGGACTTAAACAAAGAAAAAGCGGGAACTCGTTGGTTCGATCTCCAATATGTACGCCATCACCTCGCGCTCCGCGCGAGAAAATCCGAAATTCTAAATTCGAAATTCGAAACAAATTCTAAATTCGAAATTTCAATGTTCAAAACCTTCTTTTCTTATAAGTAAAGTTTTGAATTTTGGTCATTTGAATTTTGGTATTGTTTCGGATTTCGGATTTCGTGCTTCGAATTTCCTTGTGCGAAGCACAAGGCTCTGACTCTTTGTGGGCAAATGGTTTCAGGTTCTATTTCACCGGGGTCACCCCCCTACTTTTCACCTTTCCCTCACGGTACTGGTGCACTATCGGTGATATCGTAGTATTTAGCCTTGGCTATGTAGTCCAGCCTGCTTCCCTCAGGGTTTTCTTTTCCCGAGGTACTAAAGTTTAGACACTAAGGACATGTAATAATTTTCGTCTACAGGGCTATTACCTTCTCTGGCCGTCCTTTCCAGGATCCTTTGACTAATCAAATTACATGGTTTCTATATCCTCTCTGGACACAAGCCCAGAACGCATCTAACTTACAACCCCCGTTCGTGCTTCGCTATCGCTCAGCACTCAAGTTTAAAGTTTAAAGTTCAAAGTGCAAAATTTAGGTGTCGCTACGCGACAACTATATAATCATGCGCGAAGTGCATACCTTAACTTTTAACTTTTCACTTTTAACTACGAGTTTGTGCTGAACGTTAGTGAAGCACAAACGAGTTTTGGCTTTTCCCTTTTCGCTCGCCGCTACTGGGGGAATGTCCGTTGCAAAGCAACGGATTGTTTTCTTTTCCTCCGCTTACTGAGATGTTTCACTTCAGCGGGTTCGCTTCGCACCGCTTCGCGGTGCTCTACTACGAATTACTAATTTTTTACGAATATACGAATAAAATTTTTCTTAATTTTGTAAATATTCGTAAATTCGTATTGATTCGTAATTTCGTAGGAAAGCAATGCGAAACGGTGCGACAGCACCGCTTTTCGCAGTGCTAGGTTTCCCCATTCGGAAATCCCCGGATCAAAGGTTGGTAGTCACCTCCCCGGGGCTTATCGCAGACACCCCACGTCCTTCATCGCCTCGATATCCCAAGGCATCCTCCATCTGCCCGTAACCTAAATAATTTACCTTAGCTAGCAATTAATAACCACATTCCATATTTACTTTTCAAGGTACCTTCTTGCTCAATCTACCAATCAAAAACCGCTTTTAAGGAAGCGGTTTTTTTAGACACAAAAAGTCATAAAAATTATCAACCGCCACCTTTGTCTAAGATATTCAATTCTTCGTGTATATTCATTATCCGTCTCAATCTTAACTAAAATAAAAACCTTGTCAAGCCCCAGTCTTGTACAATACAAGATGAGCCCCAAAACGAAGACCGATTTTAACCAACTCATCGTTTTTTATTATAAAACGCCTCTCTGCCTTTAGTAATCATTTTGTATTTCCATTCCAATTTTTCAAAATATACTTCTGCGGCTTCGCGTTTTAATTTGGTAGATAACCAAAGCAACAAGGGCAATCCTTTTGTTTCGTGAATTTCTTTATGCCCGTCTTTATATTCCACTAAAAAATCCGGGAAATAGTCATGCGAAAAACCTAAAATTTTGTAAGGAATTTTTATTCCGTGTTTTTTTGTCCATTTTGTTACGGCTGCATCGCGTTCTAACTCAACCATATATTCTCGTTCCAAAGCCGAATCATAATTCTCCTTGCCGACAGGACTTTTTTTAAGGTTGGTCAATGTCCCTTTTTTGCTAATCATATTATTTACTCGTAAATATGCCTTCAATAAGTTCAGGTCTCATAAAAATATCTCTTACTTGGTCAATAATCGCCCACAAACGGCTTAACAATGCTTCATCTGTTGAATCTTCAATATCACTGCCACTGAGCAATCTTTTCTTGATGTGGTCCCGAATGATTTTAACCAAAACCACCTGTCTTTCATCGGGGTTTCTGTCGTATTCCAAAAGCGCGTATTTAGTAATTAAATGAACTTGTTTCACTAATTGTTTTTTCAATTCTTCTATTGACCAATCTTCTGTTCTGGTGGCTTTGGCTATTTTTTGCACTTCAACTTCCGGTATATCCGCTTTTCCCATCGTCACATGTTCGGTTTCAATATTTAAACTTTTAATTTTTTCAATATCTTGCTCAATATTTATTCGGTTAAAATCATATTTATGTTCGTCCAAAAATTTTTGCCACTCGTAGATTGGTTCTAAAATCTCCGGCGGACCAGGTGTCTCGCCCCATTTGCTTCTATCAAAAGTTTCTTCTGCCGCGTTCTCTAATGTTTTTTCACCTTCATCTATTTTCCCGGCATTTTTTTCTTGAGGAATTTTTTTCTCGTCAATAATAATATTAGACGGATCTAAAACATCAGGATACTGAGTTGCCCTTAAATTATCCCAAAGCCATTTATGTTTTAAAATCGGGTGGTCTACAATAAAAAGCATTTCCCATTGGTCAGGGCTTTTGCTCATTCTCCGCAATCCCCTGCCTATAACTTGCGGCCCATAAACCGAGAATTTTTGACCATCGACTTCTTTGTAGCAAAATTTCCTGAAAAGCAGCACGACCGAAATATTGCGCACATCCCAACCCTCCCGAAGCATTAACACTGATACCACTGCGTCATATTTTGTCTGCGGATTTTTATTCAAATCCCGCGCCTCTTTTTTTAATTCTTCTTCTTGTTTATTATGAACCAAAAGAATTTTCTTAATTCCATATTTCCCGCCTATTTTTTCAAGTTCTCTGGCAATATTTTTAGCGTCTTCAATAGAAAATGTAATCAAAAATAGAAGCGGTTTATAGGGTTTAGGAGTTCTCATTACTTGCTCTTTCAAAAGTTCGCAGGCAATGGCTATTTGCTGACGCATTGGTTTTAAGCTCGTGATATAGCGTCGAGCGGGGATTTTCCGTTTTTCAATTTCCTCCCAAGGCACTTCTTCCGCGGAAATTGTTTTGCCGGTTTCTAAATCCTCATAAGTTAGTTTCACTTTTCTGATATCCGGGTGAAAAACAATTGGTCGTTTAATAATTTTGTCTGCCAATGCTTGCGCGATATCATAAACAAAAATCATTTTGCTATCCGGATGACTTCCATCTAATCTGTCTGGGGTGGCGGTTGTATCAAGCCGAAAAAATCTTTTATCCTTTATCTTAAACTCATAAAGCAGTTTATCGTATTGCTCGGCTTTTGTATTATGGGCTTCATCATTAAATATGCAAATTTTATCAATATTTTTCATTAACACTTTTTTATTTTCTGTCCTCTCGTATATTTGATGGATATTGCCTAAAATAATCGTTCCCGAGCGAATACCGGCCGCGCTGGCAGTTGGCTGCATTTTATACAATGAAATTCTTGTTTTTAAGGTTTCAAAAGAATTAAAGAAAAACGGAAAAACATTGTAAATATAGGTTGGCGAATCCGTGTCAAATTCATCGTCTAACCGTTCCCGCACAATCGTATTCGGCGTAAGAATTAAAAATTTGTATTGGTTATGCACAATCATCATATAAGCGATGAGGGCACCGATAATTGTCGTTTTGCCGCCACCGGTAACGATATTAGTCAATAAATCTTTCTCGCCCAAAACCTCAAAAGAATAAACGCATCGTTCAATCGCTTCCAGTTGAACTTTTTTCCATTGTTTTTCATTCCAAAACTTTACCGCTTTCAAATCCGGCTTAAAATTTCGCGAACCTAAATGCTTCAAAAAATTAACGCCAACCTGTGAAATGCCTTGATATCCCGAATTTCGCCATTTCTTAAAATTTTCCTCGTGTTGTTTAAAAAAGTAATGCATAATTTCTATCTGTGGATAACTCTTGCTTGACTTCTAAATTTGTGCTATTATTCAAGTAGTGGATCGGGGTATCCCCGGTCGCAAAACGGGGAGTCTAGTATTCTAGACACCCCCGTTTTTGTTTTCTTCGGATAATTTCAATGGCCAAACACTAAAATACGGATTATTGCAGGTAATCTTTTGGGCTAATGGATAATTGCTTCTTTTCTCTACTGGAATTTTTAATTTGCTTATTAAATAATTTACGAATTCTATTTTTGCTTTTGCTCTGTTTGAATTTTTCACGAAACCATTTGACTGGCGCCACTGAAAAACCACCGAACCTAACAATAAATCCGTTAATTGTAAAAGTAAAAATGATTCTGAATTAGCTCTGATTGTTCTAAAAACTCCCGATAAAGAATCTAACTCTTTTTCAAAATATTTTTCGCTTTCAGATGGTCTATTCATATAATCGGCGATTATCGCCGCTGTTCCATCATAGCAATTATATTTAGAAATCAATTTTGAATAGGAAATATACGCTTCCCAATAGTTTTTATATATAGTCCGCTTAAAATTCGGGTCGTTTTTGTCAATTACGAGGGTGCAAAAATACAGGGGGAATTGAAAAGCCGTATCCAAAAATTGTTTGTATTTCTCTATGGTGGTTGGCGTAATTTTGGTAAATTTGTATTCATAATGCCTTGTGGACAACAAAAGTAAATTCAGTTCTTCGGCGGATAATTCTTTGGGGCTATTTTTCAAATTTTTAATCATTTTTTTTCTTTTCTCTTTTTGTAAAGAATAATAATCGTAATGCCTTTTTGTTAATTCTTCGGTAATCAAAGCGACTTCGTTAATTTTAAGCAGACCAATACCAAAATAGGGCTGAATTTCTTTTGATTCGTCCAAAATTCCGGTTTCATCAATAAAAGCGAAAAATTTATCCATAACTAAATTTTTATCTTTTTACTAAAAATTGTCTCTCCTGCCAGATTATCTTGAACCTTGCAGGCGATTGTATATTCACCTATTTTCTCAAAAATATGCTTTGCCGTTAAAATCGCCTTAAACTGCTCGCCTTTTTTCTTGTCTTTAATTTTCTCCCGCGACAAAACATAATCTTTATCCGCCGCAAAATGGCCTTCCTGATAATCAAAATCCCACTGGCAATTTACCAGCCAGCCGTCCTCGTTAGTTGAAAAAGTGTCAATCGCTTCAATTTCATATTCTAGCCCTTTAATTTTTTTAACTTTTATGTCGCCGATAACCGGCGCTTTGGAAAACCGCAGGAAAAATTCCGCGTCGCTCGCGTCCGGATATCGCTGAAGCACCCTTGCCCTAAATTCTTTTGAATCAAGCGGAATAAGTTCAAGTTTTACCGGCAGATTATTTTTAAAAATATAATCCTCAAGAATTTTTATGTATGCCGTAATTTGCCGGCTAAACCGCCAGCCGATAATTTTAGCGCTGACT
>JAHIOY010000131.1 GCA_018894495.1 Patescibacteria group bacterium | reverse complement strand
TATCTGGTGGAGGGCATTCTCATTTTAGGAATATCCCAGTGAAACCAGAACAGTCCCAAAAGGCATCTATCCGCTATTTCAGCGGATTTTTTATTTGAACCATCTTAAATTTTAAATGTTTCTTTAGCCAAGAGTCCGCCTTTGCGTTTTCTGCTATCAACTATAATTTTTACGCTTTTATATTCTTCTAACTTTAACTTACCGAATAATATTTTGAGTAAATCAAAATATATTTTTTCAAAATCCAATTTATTCTTGCGAAAATAACCCTTTTCTTTTTCAAAAGGAATCTCTTGAACAATCTGAAAAACACTTAACAAGGTTAAATCAGGCCGACCGATGAGTTTTAAAGTTTTCAATCTTAGGTCGTTAAAAGCAGAATCTCTGGCGTGGATGCGGCGTTTTCCGGTAAAAGGATAACGGTACTCTTTCCATTTTTTAAACAAACTTCTTTCGTCTAAAACCGCAAACCCGTTTATGCTAATAAACTGTTTCTTTTTTCTATCTTTTAGATTATAGGATTCATCAAGATAAATATACATAGGCTTGTGGGTAAAAAAAATCAGTTGGAGGTTATTTTTTCTAAATATAAAAAACCTCTTTCATCTTTAAAAACTTTTGGTTCTATCAAAATAACTTCCGGAATTTCTAATTTTTTGAATACAAATGGCATATTTAGTAGTTATAAAGTTAAAAGTTAAAAGTTAAAAGTTATCCACAGGGGGGGGTATTGACAAATTTTTAAAATTTGCTATTTTTTTAACAAGAGCTGGCAATAATACCTTTTGGGATGCCTGGGTGTTCCCCTCGCGGATGTGAGGGTCTAAGCTTGGGAGGACCATCTCAAGAGACGTCGCTCTATAAAAAGTCATCTTTAAGAGATGATTTTTTGTTTTGAGAAAAGTTTTCCCAATAATCTTTAAATAATTCTTCTGAAGCAATAATACTATTAAAAAGAATGTCGTAAAACTTTTTTCTGTTTTTGCGATTAGTATAATAGCGATATAAAGATCCACATATCCAATCGGCAATTTGAATATTTGGATTTGTTGTAGAATCAACGGTTTCAATTTGCAAGAACGCCTTTGCTGGTAATTTAAGCAGAAGGTTCAATCTTAATAATTCTCGAAATTCAGTTTGAGAAATTCTTTTTAAATTTCGCCTATCTAAAAAAATACGAAATTCAGGATCGGCAGTGGGGAAAAGCAATCCAAGAGTTTCAGCAATAATTTCAGTGTAAAGACGGCCAGATTCAAGTCCTGTATGTTTCCGGAATTCTAAAGGAATATTTTTCTTATTTAAAAACGAGTAGAAAATGCGGATATTTTGTTTGGCAAAGTAAAAAAGTGTTTTTGCTCGAAGTTCATCAGTTAATCGTGTATCAGAAAATTTTACTTCTGTTCTATAACGTAATTTTTTGTTAGAAAATTTTGTATGCTGCCATTTTCGAAATGCTTTTGCTGTTTTTTTTGGATCGCCTGTCACAAAACCACCAACAATAAAATAATCCTCTTTATCTCCTTTAAAATTTCCTGACTCATCAAGGAAAATATACATAAATAAGTTTTATTCCAAAAAATTTATAAAGTCGGGAAGTTTATAGGGTTTTAAAGTTGACTGTTTGAAAGTTTGGACAATTTCTTTGGTTCTATCGCTTGAATTATTATCAACAACAATGATTTCTATTTTATCACGGGGATAGGTTTGGTTCAAAATTGATTTCAGGCAGTTTTCAATATTTTTTTCTTCGCTTTTGGTGGTGATGACGACTGAAACAAGGGGAAAGTTCATAAGGTTAAAAGTTAAAAGTGGCAAAGTTTATTTACGTTGAAATTGACTTTTGAGAGTCATAGATTGCTCATAGATTATTTCCCGAAGTCGGTTAAGTGGCGCAAAACCTTTGAGCCGGCTTTAAATAAATTTAATATCAGCTTCGGTCACTATTCGGTCACTAATACATAGTATGTATTTTTTCCTTTGCCTATTTTTCTAATAATCCTTTTTTGCATAAGTTCTTTGAGCTCCTTCTTAGCATATGTATCTCCTATATTGTTTATCTGGCAATAAATTTGTTTCTGGGAATTGATTTATGTTCCTTTTTTAAATCATCTAATCGCAGCGGTGGTAAAAGTTCTCCTGGATTCCAAACTTCAATTTCATCATCATAGATTGACAGTTGTATCTCTGCATTAGAAAAATAGTCCCTGTGCGCAAGGGCATTATTCAAAACCTCCTCAACCGCCCTTAAAGGATACTCCCACCTGTCATATCTTCTATTGGCATCAAAAAATACTCCGTGCCTGACATGGTCCATAATAAATTTTATCGCCTTTTCTCGTAATTCAGGGATTGTGCCTTCTAAGACTTTCATGTCAATAAAATCTAACCCATCAGCGCCTTTAAGTCGCCCTGCTCTTATTTTTACCTGCGGGAAAAATTTCTGCGGGTCTTTAGCAAATAAAAGAATAGCAGTATTGGTAAGTTTTCCATCTTGTATAAGATTTAGCCTATTCAATGCCTCTTTGATGGGAGTCTCTGGCTCAATATCGTAGTTTCTTTCTTCTTTTGCTTTTCTTAAAAACCACCTTAATTTCTTTTTGTCTATTTCTTTTATAGTTGCTTTTAAACAAATTTGGTTATCAAATTGTAATTTGTCCTTGTGTTTTTCTAAGATAAGTCTTTCGTATTCGCCCTTGCTTATTTTGACGGTTGATTTACCCATCCGTTTATATGGTCTGCCAAAAGCTAAAACAGGTTTTTCTTTTATCATAAAATTTATTACCAATTTTGGAGCATTAATAAGCCCTGTCAGAAAGGGCAGGATTTTCTAACGAGGTAACTTTAAT
>JAHIOY010000130.1 GCA_018894495.1 Patescibacteria group bacterium | reverse complement strand
TTTAAAGTTCAAAATGCAAAGTTCAAAATTACAGTTAAAAGTTCAAAGTTTTTGAATTTAAATTTCATAACTTTTAACTTTGAATTGCAACTTTTAACTTTTAACTTTTAACTTTTAACTTTGTTCTGATTGGTCATTGGGACATTGGTCATTGATTAGGTCAATTAGGTTAATTAGAAATTTTTTCATTTATCTTGGCGGCTCCAAATACTCGGTCTCCACCAAGACATCATGCAATTCGTCTAAATTTTCCAAAACCATTCCCCCGCCCCTGACCACGGCTGTCGTTGGGTCTTCAATAATTCTGGTCGGTATTTTTGTTTCCTTTTGGATTAGAATGTCCAATCCCCGCAAAAGAGCGCCGCCGCCCGCCAATTGAATTCCTGAATTCATTATATCGGCTAATAATTCGGGCGGGGTCTCTTCTATAGCCGTCCTTACTTCGGAAACAATTTGCCTTACCGACTTTTCTAGAGCCCGCCTTATATCTTCTTCTGAAACCAAAATCTCTTCTGGCAGCCCGGTTACTAAATTTCTTCCCCTCATTGGCATTTCTTTTAAAATTTCATCTTTTTTTCTGCCATTTCCCTTCTGAGGATAGGCAGAGCCAATGCCAATTTTGATTGTTTCAGCCGTCCTTTCTCCAATTAACAATCTATACTCTTCTTGGGCAAATCGAATTATATCTTGATTAAGTTTGTCGCCGGCTATCTTTATGCCTCTTTCCAAAACAATCCCGCCCAAAGATATGACGGCTATATCCGAGGTTCCGCCGCCAATATCAACAATAAAATTCCCGCCCGCTTCCTGAACCGGAAGTCGGGCGCCAATAGCCGCAGCCATTGGTTCCTCAATTAAAAAAACTTCTCTGGCTCCGGCATTCTTTGTCGCATCAACCACCGCTTTTTTTTCAACCTCGGTTATCCGGCAAGGAATGCCAACAATTACCCGCGGTCTCGGATTAATAATAAATCTTCTCCCTCTGGCTTTTTCAATAAAGTATCTAAGCATTTGCTCGGTTACTTCAAAATCAGAAACGACTCCGCCAATCAATGGCCTCGTGGCTACAATGTGGCCCGGTGTTCTGCCAACCATCTTTTTTGCTTCATCGCCGATGGCCAGAATTTGACCGGTTTTTTTATTAACCGCCACCACCGAGGGTTCTTGGGTGATAATCCCTCGGCCCCGAACATAAACCCGCGAATTAGCCGTGCCCAAATCAATGGCAATATCCTCTGATAATTTAGAAAAAATTTTAGAAAACATAAATCTTTTGTCTCACTTTAAAAATACCAAAATTTCATCTTTAAATCAATTCAATAAGCCTGGCCGAAAATCCATTTTTTCTCGGCTGTTTCTTGGCAGTAAATACACTTTCCTTTTTCTTCTGGCGCGTCAAAGGGTAAAACCCTTACTGTTGCCTTTGTTTCTTCTTTGATTTTCGCTTCGCATTTTGGATTCTGGCACCAAAATGCTTTAATAAAACCTTTTTCTTTTTTCATTATTTCCTTAAAGTCCCGGTAATCGGAAACATCTTTGGTATTTTCTTTGAGAAATTTTCTGCTTCTTTCTAATAAATTTTTTTGAATCGCTTCCAAAATTTCCTTAACTTCGTTTTCCAGCGACTCTAAAGAAATAGAAATTTTTTGGCCTGTATCTCTTCTTGCCAGGGTGGCTTTTTTTTCTTTTAATTCTTTTTGGCCTAGTTCAATCCGCAAAGGAACTCCTTTTATCTCCCACTCATTAAATTTCCAGCCAATTGAATGTTCTTTGGTAAAATCAATTTCCACCCTAAATTCCTTCAAAACATTTTTAAGTTCTTTTGCTTTTTGAATTAAATTTTGAGCCGGCAAAATTGGGATAATAACAATTTGAATCGGAGCTAATTTTGGCGGCAAAATTAATCCCTGGTCATCCCCATGAACCATAATCAAAGCGCCAAGACATCTGGTTGACAAGCCAAAACAGGTCTGGTATGGCATTTTTTCTTTTCCATCTTTGTCTAAAAATTTAAGGTTAAAGGCCTGAGCAAAATTTTGGCCCAAGTCGTGAGAAGTGCAGCCCTGAAGCGCCTTACCATCCGGCATCAGTATTTCAAAGGTCTGAGTTGTTTTTGCCCCGGGAAATTTTTCTGATTCTGATTTCTGCCCAGAAATCCCATCTATGGCAAAAAAATCTTGATAGACATTAACATAATTTTCCAAAGCCCATTTAACCATTTCTAATGCTTCTTCTTCGGTCTGATGAACAGTATGCGCCTCCTGCCATAAAAATTCAGTTGTCCTTAAAAAGAGACGAGGTCTCATTTCCCAGCGAACAACATTGCACCACTGATTGATTAAAAGGGGCAGGTCTCGCCAGGATTTAATCCATTTGGCATACATTTCATAAATAATCGTCTCTGAAGTTGGCCTGACAACCAATTTTTCTTTCAATTCCTCTCCTCCGCCAATTGTTACTACGGCTAATTCCGGGGAAAATCCTTTAATATGCTCTTTTTCTCTTTTTAAAAATTTTTCCGGAATAAAGAGAGGGAAATAAGCGTTTTTGATGCCTTTTTCTTTAAATTTCTCATCTAAAACCCTCTGGATATTCTCCCAAAGGCCGTAGCCGTAGGGTTTAATTACCTGGCACCCCTTTACCGGAGCATAATCAGCCAAACCCGATTTTAATATCACATCAATATACCATTGAGAAAAATTTTCCGATTTCTTAACCAATTGTTTTTTTTCAAATTCTTTTTTCATATCTATTTTAACAATCCTAATTTTTTGAGTTTTTCCTCAATCGCCTTTCCGCTTTTTCTTAAAATGTCATTTGCCAATTTTATCATCCCCTGCACTCCTTTTATTCCTTCTCCCAATTCTTTCTTTTCCGATTCTTTCAAAGTTTCTGATAGTTTCTTCCAAAGTTTATCTTGCTTTTTCGCCCACTCCTCACCGTCTTTTTCCCACCGCTCCTTAGTTGTCAAAAGCCTGGCAAGTTTTACTGCCCCTCCATAATCCTTTAACAATCCCTCTTTTACTTTTAAAAATTTCATCTTTTCTTTGGTGTCAAGGGAAAAACTAAGATTTTCTATATCGTCAAAAGCCCCTTTTTCCTCAAGGATATTTTTTAATTTTTCCGCTACTTTATCAATGTCAACTTGTTCCGGCTTTTCATTTTTAACCGGCTCATTTTTAATTGACTCAATTCGTTTAATTTTTTCGCTCATTTTTTAGCAGATTTAACCGAGAACTGCCTGCCCCGTAGCGAACCGAAGGTTCTGCTTCGGGGTTCTCGACCACATTAGACCCTGATTTGTCCCGCGCCTTTTACAATCCATTTATAAGTGGTGATTTCTTTTAGTCCCATTGGGCCACGGGCGTGAAGTTTTTGAGTGCTTATGCCAATCTCGCCGCCCATTCCAAATTCTCCTCCATCAGTAAAGCGACTGGAAGCATTGTGGTAAACGCAGGCGGCGTCAACTTCTCTCAAAAATCTTTCCGCATTTTCTTTATTTTCTGTAACTATGGCTTCTGAATGTTTTGTTGTGTAAAAGTTTATAAAATCAATCGCCTCGGTTAAGTTTTTGACTGATTTTATCGCCATTTTTAAAGAAAGAAATTCAAACCCGAAATGCGATTTTTTGGCTTTTTGAAGAAAAGGATATTTTAATTTCCGCAAAACCTTATAACTTTCAGGGTCGGCAAACAATTCGACGTTGTATTTCACCAATTCCTTAGTTAATTTTTGAAGAACCGATTCTAATATCTTAACATGAATCACCAAAGTATCCAAAGCATTGCA
>JAHIOY010000129.1 GCA_018894495.1 Patescibacteria group bacterium | reverse complement strand
ATGTTTCCGAACAAGAAGTTTCGGCTTTTCGAGATAAAAATGTTTTTTCAAAGCAGGAAAAGCAAAAAATCGTTTTGAAAGTTTTAATTTTGCAAACATATATCAATAAATATTTTGAAAAGATAAGGAAAGAAGGCAAAGAATTATATCACAGGCCGTTACTTTTAACCTTGGTTAACTCGGTCAATAAACCGGACGCGGATTTGCAATTATTTTTTGAAGAACTGGAAAAAATCGCTAAAGAAGCGCCAAAAGAAAAAATTTTTTCGCAGGCAAAAAGAGATTTGGTTGCAGAATTTTCAGCCGATATGTCTTTTTACTTTGAAGAAAACGAAAAGATAATAATGAATATTGAGGAACTGGAAAAGATAAACTATAAAGATATTTTGCAATATGTTTTTAATGCCAAAAATGCCGGCAGTATAGAGATTTCTTTTAATCCTAGCGATAAAAAACAAGCAGCCTTTAAGCTGGTTACTGCGGAAAGGCATTTTGCTTTAATAAAAACCGGGGATATGCCGCAGTGGCTCAAAGATGAATTAAGCCGTTTTAATGTTAATCATCGTTTTGAAAATGAAGGATTTTTTGAAACAATAAACCGCGATGATTCTGATATTAATGTCTTGATGGGCTCGCGTTCTTTTTATGAGGGCTGGGACTCAAACAGGCCAAATATTATTTTATTCGTCAATATCGGCATTGGAAGCGATGCCAAGAAATTTGTTTTGCAGTCAGTTGGACGGGGCGTGAGAATAGAACCGATTAAAAACAAAAGGAAGCGGTTTAAAGAATTATTCAACGCGAAGGAAGTAAAAGGACAGTTATTTAATAAAGTTAAAAACTTGATTTTACCGATTGAAAGCTTGTTTGTTTTTGGGACTAACGCGGAAAACTTGAAAGAAATAATCAATACTCTGAAAACTCAAAAAAGTGAAGGGCGGAGTCTGAGAGATGCTTTTGAGATAAACCCAGAAACAAAAAAACATCTTCTTTTAGTGCCTGTTTATAGAGAAGTGGACAAATTAATCGCCGAAGAAACAGATATTACGCCATTTCAAATTAGCCAAAAAGACTTTGAATTAACAAAATCTTATTTTGGGTATATAGGCCCAAAAGTGGCTTTAGTAAAATACGATTGCGAACCGAGAGTTTTAGAAAGCGCCAACAAAGGTCTTAGAGAAGAACAAAGTCAAAGATACAATTTTAACGAAGACAGGTCAATTGAAGAACCAGAATTATTAGCTGGGCAAATACTGAAATTTTTGGGACTCAAAATGCGCAAACTTGATAGGTTTAAAGAACTTGGAAAAGAGATTGTGCATTTTGAAGAGATAAAATTTCGCGATGGCGATAAATACAAAGAAATAATGAGTAAAATTCAGCAGGTTGGAAATTATGGACAAAAAGACGCGGTTTTAGAGCAGTTGCAGTTAGGTCTTGAGAAGCATAAAAATATTCAAAAATATACTTCTGAAATCCAAAAAGTAGAACACGAATATGTTAAAGAAAACACTTTTGAATTAAATCATCAAAAAGTCAAAATTAAATATCTTGCCAACCATTATTATCTTCCGGTGATAGTTTCTGAAAGCCAAAAGATTGATTATTTGAATCATATTATCAATGTGGAAAGTGAAAGAAAATTTTTAGAAGAATTGGAAGAATATATTGGCAAGTCAGATAGTATTTTTTCGCGATACCAATGGATGTTTAGCAAACTTGACCAGACATTAGACAATGTAGGCCTTGTTTATTACAATCAAAAAGAAGGCGAAATAACCAATTTTACGCCAGATTTTGTCTTTTGGCTGCAAAAAGGAAATGAATATCTGATTTTATTTGTAGACCCTCATGGAACGGCCCATAGAGATGCGGATTTAAAAATAGATTGGTTTAAAAAAATATTCACGAAAGATTTTTACGACCATAATTCTAATAGCGAAAAGATAAAGGTAAAGGTTAAATTGCTTTTCAAGCCGGCGCGTGGCAGCACAATAATAGATGTATCGCAAAAATATAGAGAATATTGGTTTGATAATTTTGCTGATTTTGCAAATAAAATCAGTTAATTTATGTTTTTATTTTTTCTCTCCTGTATTTATTTTTTCCTCCCGGCTTATTTTACAAATATGACTCCACCCCTGATTAAAAGAACAGGACTTTTTAATTTTTTGGCAAAACCGGTTGATTTTGGAAAAAAAATTGGACAGAACCCTATTTTAGGAGGGCATAAGAGTTGGCGGGGAGTGATTTTTGGGCTCATTGCTGGAATTTTAATAGCCGCGCTTCAATACTGGTTATATCAATTCTCATTTATTCAAAAAATTAGCTTGGTTGATTATCGCCAGATTAATGTTCTGTTTTTCGGTTTTCTGATTTCTACGGGGGCAATTTTTGGCGATTTGCTTTTTGCTTTTATCAAAAGGCGGCTAAAGATGGAGCCCGGCCAAAGATTTTTGCCTTTTGACCAGACAAATTATGTTATCGGCGCTTTTATTTTTTTAGAACCATTTTTGAAACTTAATTATTTTATTTGGCTGACTATTTTTGTTTTAACTTTTTTCCTGCATATCGCGGTTAATAGAATTGGTTATTTAACGGGATTACATCAAAATAAATGGTAGGTAAATTTTTGGGCTTGCATAAATCTAAGTGGTAGGGTATAGATATAATTACCATGATAAATCATGTTGCTATAATCCCGGATGGAAATCGGAGGTGGGCAAAAAGAAAAGGGATTGCCGGCCAAGACGGCCATGCCATTGGAGTAGAAACAACTCAAAAAATTTTTGAGAAAGCATTGGAATTAAAAATTCCCTATACAACGTTTTGGGCCGCTTCCTATGATAATCTTATCCGAAGGTCGCGAGAAGAGGTAAATTTCTTAACTTGTTTGGTAAGTACCGAATTTCAGCGACTACTTAAAGACGCCAAAATTAACGAAAACAAAATCAAAATCAGGATTTTGGGCAGATTTAGAGAGATTATGCCGGAAAAAACCGTCCAAATAATTGAAAAATTAATGGAAAAAACGGAAAAAAATAATTTATTTTCTAGGACTTTTCTTTTGGCTTACAACGGAACAGATGAAATGACGGAGGCGGTAAAGAAAATTGCTCGAGCGGCAAAAGAAAGCGCGATAAAAATAACTTCCGAGGCAATAAAAAATTTTTTATGGACTAAGGATTTGCCGCCGGTTGACTTAGTTATCAGAACTGGTTGCGAGGGCGATCCCCACAACTCAGCCGGCTTTATGATGTGGCACACGACTCAGTCCCAATATTATTTTACCAAAACGCTTTATCCCGATTTTAGTCCGGAAGAATTCCAAGTCGCGGTTCAGGGCTTTTTAAAAAGGGAAAGACGGTTTGGAAAGTAAAAATTCGTTAAAAATCAATAAAGATTGATTTTTAGACCCCGAGCAAGAAGGAAAAAAATAAATTTCGTTATTTCGATAAAAACAAGACGGCCACCCAAAAGGCGGCTGTTTTAAAATGGCTGCCGACATGGTTTTAAAATAGAACTTTTTGTTTCGCCCTTAACTCTAATTTTTCACCCAAAGACTGATCCAAGTTGTAAAGGTCTTTCTCATAAAGTTCGATTAGCCGAATATTATAGTTTTTACACATTTCTTTTTTCTTTTTGATAATCTCGCAGTAATTTGGGACGATGTCAAAAGCATTAAATAATCCGAAAAATTCAATAAAAATATTATTAACTACGAAATCGCAGCGATACCGTCCTTCAGGATACAGATTTTCTCTAGAATGAGAAATATTATTTTCGAAAAACCAGTCATCAATTATGATTTCAGAAATTGAATTGCATAAATGGCCATCTTTGGCAGATAGACTTCTTGAAGAATTTTTTGGAGAAAACCAAGGATTATTTGGCTTGTATCCTGCTGCTTTAATAGCATTATTCCAAGTGCCAAAATAATCTCGGTAAGTCACATAATCTGGACAAGAAGGATTATGAACAAATTCGTTCTTTGTCGGAATACGGTCGTGCTTCTCAATAAACTCTTTAATTTTTTGAATAAGTTTTTCTTTAGAATATATTCTTCTTGCTTCCGCTGATTTCTTTTCAGCTTCTGGGGTTTTACCCAGTTCTAAATTTTTTATAGAATTCTGGTTTCGTCCACAAGATAAAGTTCGAGGTTTTACGGAAATTTTATAATAATTAAACCACCTTTTCACACTGGTATGGGTGGCATTAAAAATTTCAGCAATTTTACTTTGGTTATAGTTTTTTTTCCAATAAAGATCATAAAGTGTTTTCTTTGAGGGTCTCTTAAGAAATAAAAAATTGATTTTTTTGTTTTTAAATTTTAGGAATTTGAAAAGGGGGAAAAGTGGGAGGCCAGAGGAATTCGAATCCTCTCTAACACGGCCACAGCGTGTTGTGCTGCCATTACACCATGACCTCCATAATTTTTTAAGCGACTTAAATCTTCCCTTAGATTTTCTTTGTTTATTTTTCCAGGCGCATTGACAGGATTTGTTACAGAAATATGTTTTTGTTTTTGATTTTCTATTTAATTCTTTATTTGTTCTATATAGTTCCTTCCCACAATAAGTGCAATTTATATTTCTTCCTGTTTTTTGACTCTCGTTTTGACATTTCCGAGAGCAATATTTGCCCCAGCCATGTTTTAAAAAATACGGTTTGGCATAGAATTCCCTGTCGCAGACTTTACATTTAGCATTAAAAATCCTCCCTTTATTTTTCTCCATTATTTAATTATATCATAAAAAATAGGAAAGTAAAAGCGACTGATTGTGGGACAGTTCAAAAATTGCCAAATTAAGCCGGGCGCCTAAATCTAACCGCCTCAATCTTCCTCCATTATCTTACCAAATTTAATCTATAAATCAAGTTTTTACACGAAAGGTAAAAGCGGGGCCTTTTTGCCAGCCCGCTGGAAGAATGCGAAGGGTGATTGAAACTTCTTTAAATTTATAGTATATTTTATTTGAGGTATGATAAATATCAGCGACCAAATTCTGATTAGAAAATATCTTCAAGGCGATAAAAAATCGCTGGAGGTTTTGATATTATCTTATCTCAAGCCAATCTACAACTTTGCATATAGATATGTAGGAAGCGGCCAGGATGCGGAAGATATTACGCAGGAAGTTTTCGTGAAGGTCTGGCGGCATCTCAAAAGATTTGACCAGAACAAGAGTTTCAAGACCTGGATTTTTGCTATTGCCAAGAATACGGCAATTGATTTTCTCAAAAAGAAAAAAACGATACCGTTCTCCAAATTTGAAAACGAGGCCGGAGAAAATATACTCACGGAGACGTTGGCCGACCCCGCTCCTCTTCCCCAAGAGTTGCTTGAGCGCGCAGGCATAACCCAAATGCTCAATAAAACGATGGAGAAACTCTCCCCCAAATACCGCATGGTATTGTTTCTTCGTTATAACGACCACTTCACTTTTAGAGAGATAGCTGAATCTTTGGGAGAGCCGATTGATACCATCAAAAGCCGCCACCGCCGAGCGCTGATTATACTTAAAAAGGAAATATTAAATGCTTCAAACAGTGCGTGAAACGTTTAATTCAAAATATAAAACATTCCGACATTCTTGAGAATGTCGGAATGTTATTTCCTGGTCTGCTCTCGGGTCCAATCTCGGACAATTTTACCTTGAATTTTAAAGAAAATTGGGCTATTCTGAAAAAATAGATAATCTATGAAAGAAAAAATTAAAAATCAAAAAGGTTTCATCCAAATTCCATTATTGATAGGAATTATACTTTCTATTGTAGCCATATCAACAGTAACAACTGGTGTCGTTTTATATAAACAAGGAAAATTGCCCCCTTTAATTGCTAATATTTCAGAGGTGTTTAAAGGAACTGAAGAAACCGCAATTACAGAGAAAGCTCAATCAGAAGAGCCACAAATAGAAATAGTGAGTAACAGGGTGGGGTAAGTTATGTTGGTATTGTATTGCTCTTGAATTATTGCTATTGTAGAAATACTAATATATCCTTTGTAAAATCTATGAACATAAACAACGAAGAACTAATTAAGAAAGCTGATATTCAGAGGATAGCGGAAGAAGGGGCGAAGATATACGAACAGATTAAGGTTAATTACGACCCTAAAGAAAAAGGGAAGTTTTTGGCAATTGATATTGACAGCAAAAAGGCTTATCTCGGCAACACAAGCGCCGGGGCATTAGAGTTAGCAAGAGAACATCATCCCAATAAGGTCTTTTACATTGTAAAAGTAGGTTTTGATGTTGCGGAAACGATGGCAAAAGCATTTACCAACAATTATTAGCAATTCATAAAATGATAAGCGGTGTATTTGTAGAAAACATACCCTTAATAAAAGTTGTTGTAGCTTCGGGGCAATCTGTGCAAGCCCCTTTTGTTATTTTAGACACTGGTTTTACCGGAGATTTACAAGTAACCCCAAAGATTGCGAGAGAGCTTGGTCTTCAAGTTGTCGGTGTCACTAAAACACAAATTGCTAATGGTGATATTATTGAAGTTCCCGTGGCTCTTGCGATTTCGGCGATGGAAGGGGCGGTGAATTACATTCAAGTTTTAATATCCGAAAGTATGCTATTGGCTGGTATTAGTTTTTTGTCCAAGTTTAGCTATAAAGCAACAGTAGATTGTAAATACAGGACGGTTATTTTAGAAAGAGTATAGTGAGTGGCAGAGTGGGGTAAAATAATATAAAATAAACCCCGCACCTAATTAGGTGCGGGGTAAATGCTTCAATTGGAAGAATATTCGTATCGTCAGGGATGCACCAAAATGCATCCTTTTGTCGTATTAGTAGATAGTGTATGAGAAAGGATTACGAAAAATTATTTACTCATCTTGAGCCGCCGGAACCGCCAGCAGGGCTTTTTGACCGAATAATCCTTGCAATCAAGAGCGAGCAGGAGTTGCGCAAGACCAAAAGGTTGGCATTTGGTTTTTTGGCGCTTTTGGCGATTTCACTCCTATCCGCGCCATTCTCTTGGGCGTTCTTTACGGGTCAAATGGCCGAATCAGGAATTCTGCAGTTTATGTCAATTGCGATAAGCGATCTTGGAATTTTCCTTGCCTTGTGGCCTGATTCCGTATTGGCGGTTGCCGAGTCGTTGCCAATTATGGGAATCATTATCTTTGCCAGCAATATGATTATCGCCATATTCACCCTTCGGCTGTTTCTATACAAAAAGAGATTGCTGGTCGGCTATCTCTTGCATAAGTAAGCACCAAATCCCAAATCTCAAATCACAAACAAATTCAAAATTCAAAATTCTAAACGGTTTTGGTTATTGTAATTTGTAATTTGGAATTTTAAATCAATTTTATGGACCAAGAAAAACAAAAAAACAAAGATTTGCTTAAGTGGGTCATTATCGGGCTGGCTGGCTTTGTCATTATTATCTTGGCATTCGGAGCCGGCGTGAAGGTCGGAGTTTCAAAAGCCAATTATTCCTATCGCTGGACAGAAAGTTACCACAAAAACTTTGCGGGCCCCCGAGGCGGATTTTTGGGTGATTGGCGCAGATTTCCCGCCGGTGATTTTATAAGCGGCCATGGCGCGTTTGGAGAAATCATTGAAATCAAAGACAACGGCTTTGTCATTAAGGGACTCAAGAATGTAGAGAAAGTGGTCATTACTAATCAAGAAACCACAATCACAAAAGGTCGAAAAACAATTAAAGACGGCCTGAAAGTCGGTGATAACGTGGTCATTATCGGTTCTCCTAATAATGAAGGTCAGATTGAGGCTAAACTCATACGAGTTTTTGACAGAGAAACAAAAGGGTTGCCATACAAACCCTTTCGTCCTATTCCTTTCTTTTAACTATGATTTCAAAACTATTCACACAACTGATAAAGCGTAAATTTACTGCCGGCATACTCTTTCTGGTTATTGCCGGGGGTGGCTATTTCGGCTACACAAAAATTTTCAGCGATGATGGCGTAGTCCGCTACGCAACTGCTCAAGTTCAAAATGGCACGCTCATTGTATCCATTTCGGGAAACGGCCAAGTATCGGCTTCCAATCAAGTAGACATTAAATCGAAAGTAAAAAGCGAGGTTGTTGCTGTTTATGTTGAGAAAGGGGAGGAAGTTAAAACAGGAAAGCTGATTGTGAATTTAGATGTTCAAGATTACCAAAAAGCAGTAAAAGATGCTGAAACCTCTCTTGAAACAGCAAAACTTGAATTAGAAGAATTATTAAACCCACCCGATGAGCTTACTCTTTTGAAAGCTGAAAACACTGTTTTACAGGCAAAAAATTCTTTAGAAAAATTAAAACTTAACCAAGAGACAGAATACCAGAGAGCTTTGGAAACTATACAAGAAGCAGAAAATGATATCAAAAAATCCTATGAAGATACTCTCAATACTATTACTGATGCCTTTTGGGATTTACAGACAGTTATTACTGGCGTAAGAGATATTTTATATAGTTACGAAATAGCTAAAAGCGAAATCATTGTTAGCGATTACTCATGGAATATATCAGCGCTGATAAATTCTGTTGATAATAATGATAGATATCAATTAGAAAAGTTTATTAACAGCGCTGAAAGCGATTACAATCTCGCTAGAGAAAAATATGACCCGAACTTTGAGAATTATAGCAATACAAGCCTTTATTCCGAGAAGAAAGTAGTCGAAGATTTACTGAATGAAACCATTGAAACAACCAAATCAATCGCTCAGGCAATTAAAAGCGAGGTCAATCTTCTTGGTTTCATTGTCGATTATTTTTCCAATCACAACCGTCGGATTTATAGCAAAATAACCGAATACCAATCGAATTTAAAATCTTATAGCTCAAAGACAAACAGCATTCTCTCAAGTCTTTTGTCTATTCAAAGATCGCTTCAAGACAGCAGGGATGCTAAATTAAGCGCCGAACAGAGTTTAGTTGAGATGGAGAAAACCCATCCTCTTGATTTGACAGCAGCTGAGATAACCCTTGAAGAAAAAGAAAAAAGTTTAGCAGAGATAATCGCGGGCCCTGATGAATTAGAGATTCGCGCTAAGAAAATAACAATCCAACAAAGAGAAGACGCTCTCACTACTGCAAAACAAGCTCTTGCTGATTGCCATATTTATATTCCCTTTGATGGTATTATTACTGAAGTCAAGATAAAGAAAGGCGATTCAGTTTCAGCCGGTACAGCGCTGGCTAATATCATTACCCAACAAAAAATAGCTGAGATTTCTCTTAATGAAGTTGATGTCGCTAAGGTCAAAGCTAGTCAGAAGGTCACACTCACTTTTGACGCAGTCCCTGACCTTACGCTCACGGGACAAGTTGTCGAAGTGGATGCGGCCGGCGCGGTTTCGCAGGGTGTTGTTACTTATGCGGTAAAGATCGCCTTTGACACGCAGGACGAACGGGTAAAAATCGCAATGAGCGTCTCGGCCGCAATTGTCACCGAAGCAAAACCGAATGTTCTTCTTGTCCCTAATTCGGCTGTGAAGTCGCTCGCCCGCCAAAGTTTTGCGGGGCAAAATTTAGGCGGGCAGGGCGGAATGAGTTATGTGGAAATTGTGGAGGGTGAAAATTCTCCCCGCCGCCAGCCGGTTGAGGTCGGAACAGCAAGCGACGAATTCACGGAAATCATAAGCGGTCTCAAAGAGGGAGATGTGATTGTAACGAGAACCATTCAGCCAACCGCCGCTCAATCTACGCAGACGCAACAAAACTCTTCTATTAGAATCCCCGGCATTAACACGGGCGGAACTGGCGGCGGCGGAATGAGAAGATAAATCCGAAGCACGAAATTCGAAACAAATTCAAAATCCGAATGTCAAAAATTCAAAACGTTTAGAATTTGGAATTTTGAATTTAGATATTGTTTCGAGTTTCGAATTTAGGATTTCGAATTTGAAAAGGTCGTTTTAATCAAAAATAAGATAGATGATATGAATAAAACTTTACTCACAACTTTAGTAATTGCCATCGTAGTCGGCGGAGGAGCGTTTTACGGCGGAATGAAGTACGCGGAAAGCACCCGCCCAAATTTTGTTCGTCCAAATTTAGGCGGGCAGGAACTTGGGGCGAATACTGGCGATTTCCGCAACCGAACTGGCGGACAACAAATGGGTGGTTCTGCGAGCGGCGAAATCATCGCCGAAGACGATAAGTCAGTCACTATTAAACTCCGCGCCCGCCCAAATTTTGCAGGGCAAAACTTAGGCGGGCAAGACGGCGGGTCGCGAATTGTCTTTTTTTCCGATTCAACGGAAATAACAAAATCAGTGAGCGGAACGCAGAACGACCTTGAAATCGGCAAATCGGTTGTCATAAACGGCAAACCAAATCAAGACGGAAGCATTACTGCCGAATCAATACAATTGCGTTCTAATCCCCAATAGCCGAGCGACTAACGGAAATTACCCTTTGCATTTTTTAGCAGGCGGGGCTTTGCCCCGCCTGCTCGCCTTTTGCCCTATATTGAAGGTAGATTGAACGCATTCCGCCGCATCGCTGGACGATTTCAAGTTTTTCTTTGGCCGCTAAATTCTTAATTTAATCTTATACCAAGTTAAAAGACTTGACAAGAAACTATTATGAATATATATTCAATATAGATAGTCAAACAAAGGTCGAGCTATCTATTAAAAACTAAGAAAGTAGGTGAAAAAAATTATGCCAAAATTAGATGGAACTGGTCCAATGGGACAAGGTGCAGGAACTGGCCGAGGTCTAGGCCCTTGCGGGGGCGGTATGAGACGAGGCTGGGGTTGCCGTGGCGGTTATGGTTTTGGTTTCAGGAGATTTATTTCTCCTAAAAACGAACTTGCCGTTTTAGAAGATGAGGAAAAAATGCTGGAGGAAGAATTAGCGGCAGTCAAAGAAGAAAAAGCAGCCCTAAAAGACCAGCAAAAGTAAAAGAAGGCACGGGACCGGCCTTCCGCCAAAGGCGGAGGGCCAGGGGCCTTCTTTCAATCAAAATTTATCATAAAATATAGGAATAATCAATTTATGCCAAGACCAAGACTTTGCCGAAGAATTAGATTCAATCCAAACGTAACTTATTTTAAGCCCCAAGGTGTGCCAATGAGATTTTTGGAAGTTATAAAGTTGACACTTGAAGAAGTTGAAGCTTTGCGACTTAAAAATATTGAAGACCTTGAGCAAACAGAATGCGCTAAAAAAATGAATACATCGCAAAGCACATTTCAAAGGATTCTTTCGTCTGCTTACAAAAAAATTTCAGTGGCTTTGATTAACGGAAAAGCAATTGAAATTACAAACGAAAACATTAAAAAGGAAAAATCAAAATGAAGAAAAGCCCGCTTTTGGCGTTCCGCTTTGCGGAACAAAGACAAAAAATTCACCCAGCCCTTTCTTTGAAAGAGCTGGGGCGGCTGGCTCGCCCTCGCAGAGGGCGAGCCAACAAAGACATTTCCCAATTGGCGGTACCTTTTGGTTGAAATTCTAACTTTCTTTGAACAAAATCCAGAATAATGAGGTGCGTTTCCGCTTGCCTCCGCTCCGCTACGGCGAACCAAAACAGAAATTTTTTCATTACATTTTTTATTTTTTTCTGCCTTCCATTTTTTTCTTTTAATAGGAGATGAAAAATTTTCTGTTTTGGTTTCCTCTTAATCAGAGGAAAGCGGAAACACTCTATTCTTAATCGCAAAAGGGCAAAAATTCCTTCCCCCCAACCCCCTTCCTTTTTGCCCTTTTGCTTTCTTGTCCGTCCGAAGCCAAGAGGCGAAGTCAGGAATGCCCGCAGGGCGAGCGCGGCGGCTACAAAATTAAGGTGTAGAGTGAGTTTAGATATTTATATATTATCACATTAAAGCTGATTTGTTAAGAACGCTTTTGCTCAAAAATTAAACTTGACACTCATTTTTCTTTCGCCTATAATATCAATATAGATTGATTAAGTTTAAATTTTATGAAACCAAATTGCTGTAAAAATAAATCAGAGAAAAAAATAAAACAAGCAACGGAATTTCTAAAAATAATATCTGAAGAAAACCGCTTGAAAATCCTTTGTATTTTGCGGGGCGACGAGAAATGCGTTTGCGAAATATGGCAGTTTCTAAATTTACCGCAAAATCTCGTTTCTCATCATCTTAAAGTATTAAAGGGTTTTGATTTAATTTCGTCAAAAAAGGAGGGCTTGAAAGTTTTTTATAAATTAAACCAAAAAACGCTGGTAAAGCATACAGAATTATTAAATAAATTCTTAAAAATATGATAATCAAAATTTTGGGTTCTGGCTGCCCTAATTGCCAAAAATTAGAAGCTAACGCTAAACAAGCCGTGAAGGATCTTGGCTTAAAAGATATTGAAATTAAACATATTTTTGATATTGATAAAATTGTTGAATACGGCGTTATGTCCGCGCCAGCTATTGTATTTGACAATGAAGTGAAAGCCACAGGCAGAATTCCTAATGTTGAAGAAATCAAATCTTGGCTTAAATAAAAATTTATATTCATCTCTGTTTTAAACAGGGATAAAATTTTACCTTAAACATCAATAAACATTGATATTCTATGAAAAAAGAACTTAACATTTTCATTCTACTTGTCGGCTTATTTTTGTTTTTCTATTTTATGCCAATGGGATCGGCGCTCTTTACCGGCGCGATTCTTTCTGGCTTTAAATTGCTTAATGAATACGCGCGTGAGCATGTTTTAACTTGTTTGGTGCCAGCATTCTTTATCGCTGGCGCGATTTCTGTTTTTATTAAAAAAGATTTTATTTTACGCTATCTTGGCGGGCAAGTTAAAAAATATATTGCTTATTCTTTGGCGTCTGTATCCGGCGCGATTTTGGCTGTTTGCTCTTGCACTATTTTGCCTCTATTCGCTGGCATTAGAAAAAGAGGCGCCGGTCTTGGTCCTGCTATCACTTTTCTTTTTTCAGGTCCGGCAATAAACATCGCTGCCATATTTTTAACCATGTCTGTTTTGGGATACGAAATAGGGCTAGCGAGAATAATTTTTGCAATCCTGCTTTCTGTTCTTGTTGGTTTGTCAATGCAGGCAATTTTTAAAGAAAAAACAGGAAAAGGTGAATTGTTTATTGAAAAGAGCAAAGATGTTGTGATTAGTAAAAAAGTGCTAATTATTTTCTTTATTGCTATGATTGGCGTTTTAGTGGTGAACGGTCTGCAAATTGATAAAATAATAAAATATCTAATAATGATTTTCTTGACATTAGCTGTTGCTGGCATAACTATTTTTAAATTTCAAAAAGAAACCAGCAAGGAATGGCTGAAAGAAACTTGGAATTTTACTAAAATACTTCTGCCGATTTTGTTCATCGGCGTATTTATCGCCGGTTTTATTATGCCGTTTTTGCCACAAAGCTTGATTGAAAGAATTGTCGGATCAAATACAATTTCAGGCAATTTAGCCGCTTCAATTTTTGGCGCTTTTATGTATAGCTACCGCAAAACAAATTCGGGGATTTTGTAATCAAAGGATTTGTCTTGAATGGAATTTTCAAATAAAAGTTTTGTTTCTTCAAATGAGTTGAGTGTTTGATTAGCTAACATATCTTTGCCAAATTTCCAAACATGT
>JAHIOY010000128.1 GCA_018894495.1 Patescibacteria group bacterium | reverse complement strand
TTTGATTGGTGAATATTTTATTCATTAAATCAATATAATCTTGATGTAGTTCCTTTTCGTGGGCGCCGAAGATAAGTTCTACGCCATAGATAAGTTTTCTTCCTTCGGCAGTGTAATATCCTAAAATCTTCATCAACTCAGGAGTAATTTTAACCTTTTGCGGGATTCCTTTTTCTAAATATTTATTTGCCAGCCAAAGGGTTTGAGGTTGATATTTATTATGTTGCCAATTGCTAATTGTCATTTGGCATACACCGAGCTGTTTAGCTAACTCAGATTGAGATATTTTTTCTTGATTTGTCGTTGCAAAAGCATAATCTTTCTTTAGTTTCTCCACCCCAAAATTTTCATTCCATACCGGCAGCCATTTTTCAATTTTTTCTTCAAACTGATGAGCTTTTACCTTATGAGTAGTTCCAACACCCGAAATGAATACGCCCCTTACTTTAAATGGTAAATTAACTAAAATATCTCCGGGCTTTAACTCATTTATTCTTTTTGACGTAATAAAATTTCGATGGCGGACAAATACGCTATGGTTACCAGTAGTTTTAATAATTCCTCCTAAATAATGGATTTCGTAAATTTCATTGACTTTATGGCGGTATACTCCTTCTACGTTTTGCCAGCAACTTTTTTCAAAAAATTTAGTAAACGCTTTTTTAGAAGCTCCCCAACATTTTGTTTCCAATGGTTTATATCCCAAAGTTTTAGCGCCAAAAATTGGCATATATCCTTCTTTATCTTCAGGATAAAACTGGTCAACAAACTCCCCAATTGGTAAAAGTTTCGTCGAATTTTCTGTTCTCATTAACACTGGCGTATCGTGGTCTACCGAACTTCCAACTCCAACAAATAACTCAATAAATTCTGAACCAGAAACTGAAAAGAAAGGAACATTGGCTTCGTTGGAAACTGCTTTTGCCAACATTGTTTTTCCAGTTCCCGGAGCTCCTATCAATATTACCCCTCTTGGGATTCTCGCCCCCATTTGCAAATATTTTTTGGGATTTTTCAAAAAATCAACAATTTCCAGCAGTTCTTGCTTTGCCTCTTTTAGACCGGCAACGTCTTTAAAGGTAGTTTTTTCTTTTAACTGGCCTTCTCCTCCAAATAATTTTGCTCGGGCTTTCGTAAAATCAAAGGCCTGCATCGCTCCGCTTTTTGCCTGTCGGAAAATCATAAAGAAAAATAAACCAAAAAGTAAAAGGGGCACGATAGAAAATAAAATCGGTCCCAGCCAAACCCAGCCTCCTCCGCTTTCCTTAGATTCAATTTCTACTTTAGATAATTTTCCTTTTTCTACGCCATAATTGAGCAGGGCTTCAGATAAAGATATTTCAGTTTCCTTTCTTGATTTTGCCTTGGTCTCGTCTAAATATAAAATTGAAAGCCCAGAATCGGAAACAACGATTTTTTTAACTTTTTCTTGATTTATATCTTGAATCAACTGAGTTAGGGGTATTCTTTTTTCTTTCTCAAATGGTGCTCGGAAAAGAGCGAAAAAGCTGGAGATGAGCAAAAATATAAGCAAAATTAAAAGAAAATTTTTAGCCAAATTTTTCATAGTATGGTTACTGATATTTATTTTAACAAATCTATTAAAAAAACTCCATAGGGCTATGGCTTTATGGAGTCCAGAATGTATCTGGCATTATGCAGTCAGGTCTCCGTTGGTATGTTGACGTCAGACGTCAACATAAAAAATTTATTTTAGAATCGGTTGGGGTTAGACCCCAACATTCCGCCTCCTCATTTATACACACCGCCGCGCCAATCAACCTTTTCAACATCGATACTTTTTGCAGTTTGGCGCACCGGCTTTCCGTAACGTTTCTCAATATCTTTTTGTTCCCCTTGAGAAACAAAAGGTAAAAGCGAAGCCCGAAGTTTCATCAATTCTTGCTCAAAAACCTCCCTCACGCTCTCTTTTATCACTGCCTTCAATTCTTTTTTAGGAATAGTTATGGTGGGCATATATTTTATTTTATCAAATTAAAGGTTAAAAATCAATGTTCCCAAATACAGGGGTCGGGACTTCGCCCGGCGGAAGCGGGCTACTGCCCGCGAAGGCGGGTCCCTGTCGGGTTTTTATTTCCCCTATTTTCGTTTTACTTTATCTCTATAATAACTCAAGAAATTCTTCAGTTGATAATTCAGCGTCTCTCAAAATTTTTCTCAGAAGACCGCGGCTAACTGCTTTATAATCAGGAACGGTTACTGACCGTCGCCCAACACAAGATAAACGAATATGGTTGCCGCACTGACGGATTTCGCGGTAGCCTAATTTATTTAAAGCTTTGATAATCTCGCGACCGGATAAAATAGGTAGCCGAGTCATAAACTAAAGAGTAATACTATGTAAACTAAATTCTTGAGGATGATAAAATTTTAAAATTTCCCGACTCTTTTTTTCTTCAAGAATTAACTGAATTACCTCGCGAATATTTTTTAAAGCCTCATCAAGAGTTTTACCCTGACTATAACAACCCTCAAAAAGCGGGCACTCAACAACATAAAAATCATCTTCATCTTTTTCAACAAAAAGAGGCATCTGCAAATTGCGATATTTTTTAGACATAATAGGCATATTCAAATTCTATCATGAGCAAATCAAAAGTCAAATTAAATGGCCGAATTATCAGTTTCTTCTTGAATTCTTCGTTATTCATAAATTTTTAACTTTGCACTTTAATTTTGAACTTTGCACTTTTAACTTTTAACTTTACAGGGGTCGGGTCTCTGTCGGTTTTTAATGTTTAACATCGGGCGTTAAACATTTGACACGGCCTTATCCAACAGATTTGCTAATAGGTTTTTGATGTTCGTCGTTCTACCCGAAACACATAAATTATCTTTTCCTCAGTATAAATTTCATAAAAAATACGATAGGCGCCGACTCTTCGGCGCCAAGAATTTTCTTCGCCTTTCATCTTTTCGATATCGCCAAGATAAGGATTTAAAATAATTTCTTTTTCAATAATCCCTATAATTCTTTCTCGGTCTTTCTCCGGGAATTTCGCGAGATCTTTCCATATCCTATCTCTAATTTTTAATTTCCAATCTGTGTTTGAGTTCATCTAAGGTGAGATATTTTTTTTGCTTATAATCCTCCCTGGCTTTTTTAAAGTCTCGTTTTTGAGCGGTTGTAGGCGTGAATGTTTTAAATAATTTCGCTACTTCTTTCCATTGATAAAACTCCTCATACTCTTTGCGAGGAATAATCACTAAATCGTCGTTTTTTATTAACTTTTTAGAAATAGTAATTGTTGCCATATTTTTATTTTATCACAATCAAAAATTGAAAGTCAAATTAAATGACTGAATTATCAGTTTCTTCTTGAATTCTTCGTTATTTATAAACTTTTAACTTTGCACTTTTAATTTTTAACTTTTCCAGGGGTCGGGTCTCTGTCGGTTTTTTAATGTTTTGGATGAGGTTTAACTTCAAGTAAAATATAGACATCACTTTTTATCAAAAAATAAAACCTATAATTATCATCCACTCGCGCCTGCCAAATATCCCTCTTTTCGTCGTATTTTTTTGCATTAAGAGAAGGGTGACGAATATCGCGAAGAAGAAATTTTAATTGTTTCCAAAATTTCTTTTGAGTCAGAATAGGAGAAGATTCTAATTGTGCTGTAAATCGCTTAAGAAGTATATACTTCATCTTTTCATTTTTGATACTTTTCGTCTTTTCAAAAACTTAATACCCTCTTCAGTAGTATTAAAGGGACCAAAAAACTTTCCTACTTTATATTCGGCAATCGCTTTATCTAAATCTTTATCGAGTTGAGTATATGCTCGTTCCTTTTTGCCAGCTATACGCAAAAGTTCCTCATATTTTCTACGAGGCATAATAATCAAATCATCATTTCTTATTAACTTTTTAGGAATAGTGATGGTAGTCATATATTCACCCTGTTAAATAGTCCGCTTGACGGAATTTAACAGGGTTAATTCTATCACAATCAAAGATTGAAAGTCAAACTTTCTCAGTTTTTCATATCAGTTTTTTATGTTGACTTTTTTTATGTTGACGTCTGACGTCAACATTTTTTATATTCTTCTATTTAATATTAACTATATTCACAATTTTTGAACCTTTTTTCTCCTGATCTTTGTCCAATGTGGCCAGACTAATTCCGTATTTTAAAGCAATGGCTACATAAATAGAGTCGGCTCCTTTTAAAAAATATTTACTTGCTATTTCAACTGAAAGTTGGGAAATAGTTTCGTCAATGGAAATAAAAACAAAACTCGGGAGTTTTCTTAACTCCCTACAAAAAGCTAACGCATCTTGGGGATTCTTTGTGCCTCTGGCAATAGCCGAAGCAATTTCAGGGAAAGCAATTGACAATAATGCTGGCATCAATTACTAACATATCATCTTCTTCCTTCTCTAATTAATTCTACAGCTGTTTTTTTGCTCTTCCAATCCCTGCTTATTTTCTCCCCTAACTTCTTTAATTTTAGCCAGGCATTCTCATTCTTTAATCGGCTTCTTATAGGCAACTCTATTATTTTCTCTTTTTCTATAACAGTTTGATTGGGCATATTTTCATTTTATCCTTTTTAAAACTTTTGTCAAATTAATTTACATAGGTCGGGCCTGTGATAAACTGACACAGGTCGGGCCTCGGTAAAATTTAAGGAGCTTCGCTCCTTAAATTTACTGGTGAAAAATGGTGCGCGTCCCTATTTTCTACGGGTTCTACTGAAGCGTAATTTTCAGGGCTATGATTTCCATTTCTCTTTTAATGTTCTTGTCTGAAGTTACGGTTATTCTGTCGCCATTTTTAAGTTGGCTAAAAGTTATTTCCTCTTCGGAAAAAGGCGTCATCGGTTGACTCGTTTGGTTTTGCCCAATCATCGCTTGGATTTCTTCCGGGGTTTTTGTCGTCATTTTTACGATTTTTGCCGCCGGAGTTATTTTTACGGTTCTTATTGTCGGCTTTGAGTCCTCAGAAAGCGGATTTGTGGAAATGGGATTTGCCTCAATTATCAAAGAATCGCCTGAAAGCGAAATGGTTTTGATTGTTCCTCCAATTGAAAACATCTCTGCCTGCATCGGGAATATGGGGGTGGTGGAAGAGTCAACCAGTTTCGTTGCTTTGTCCCAGGCAACGATGTATCCGGCGCTATAGCCGCTGTCGTAACCTGTTTTGTCAATACCAGCCTTATTGATGATGCTGGAATTTCCAATGAAAAACGAGACAATAATAAGAATCGCTACCAAGATAACTTTTAAAATTTCTTTGAATGACATAAATTTATTACCTCTTATTTTTTCCTTAAAGTCTTAAAGTCAAATATAGAGTTGACACCTATTTGGCTCCCATTTCTTTTTCCAACTTTTCTTTTAATTCTTCAAGTAATTTTTTATTCATATATTTTTACTTTATCACAAGCAAAAACCAAAAGTCAAATGAGAAGATTCAGTTGACTCTACGATGACGAGGAATAGTAATCTTCTTCGCGCCATTGGTCATACCGATTATGTTTGCTTTCCCGTGAAATCCAA
>JAHIOY010000127.1 GCA_018894495.1 Patescibacteria group bacterium | reverse complement strand
TTTGATTTTAATAAAGAGGAGGTTTTGGAAATTTTAAATTTGGCTCGGGAAATCAAAAAAAAGCCGGAGAAGTTTTTTGATGCGCTGAAAAATAAAACTTTAGTAATGCTTTTTGAGAAAACATCAACCAGAACCCGGATTTCTTTTGAAGCGGCAATGACCCAATTGGGCGGGCACGCCATTTATTGGGAATCAAGGACGAGCCAGCTCGCAAAAGGAGAGCCGCTTTCTGACATTGGAAAAGTAGTCAGCCGCTACTGCCAGGTAATAATGGCAAGGATGTATCGCCAGTCGGATTTAGAAGAATTCGCAAAAGCCGCCAGTGTGCCGGTGCTCAACGGCTTAACCGATATTTTTCATCCCTGCCAAAGCTTAGGAGACCTCCTGACGGTAAAAGAAAAATTGGGGGACTTAAAAGGAACCGTTGCTTTTTTTGGCGACTGCGGTTTTAATATGGGACATTCAACAATGATAACTTTTTCTAAAATCGGAATGAATGTAAATTTGGTCTGCCCGATTATACAAAATCCCAAAGGATTTTGTAAACTTGAAAAGAAAAAATATCAGCCGAACCTTGAAATTTTAAAAAGGGCAAGAAAAGAAGCAGAGGGGAAAATAAAAATAATTCATAATCCGGTTGAGGGAATAAAAAATGCTGATGTGGTAATGACCGACACTTGGGTAAGTATGGGCCAGGAAAAAGAGTCAAAGCCGAGAATTAAAGACCTTGGTCCATATCAGGTCAATTCCGAACTAATGAGAAAAGCCAATAAAGGAGCGATTTTTATGCATTGCTTGCCGGCTTATCGCGGTTTTGAAATAACAAAAGAAGTAATTGACGGGCCCCAGTCAGTCGTCTTTGACCAGGCGGAAAACCGCCTCCACATCCAAAAAGCGATATTGCTGAAATTAATAAAATAAAAACTATGTCAATTGGAGAACCAAATTTCGGTAAAAAAATTGAAAAGTTGCCGCCACAGAAAGAAACGGAAGACAAAGAAGCAATGAAAGCATCGGAGGGGTTAACAATAAAGGATATAATAGAGAAGAGGTATGAGAAAATGAAAGAAATATTTAGAAAAGAGCGTCAAGAAAAGGGGAAAGAATATACAGAATTATTAAGAAAGAAAACTTCGGAAAAAGGAAAAGAGGGGAAATACCACGTTTTAGATGAATTACAAGAGTCAGCGGAAAAATATGGTTTTGGCGAAGTTTTAATAAACGAAAAAGGTGAAAAAATAGCAAGTGTTTTCCCTAATAATATTATTTCTTTCCCGGAGAAATGCTTCCCTTCATTTATAAAAATTAAGGAATTTGCTCCAGATTTTGCAAAACAAGGAATGGGCTCTGTTTTTTCTCACCAGAGCCAATTTTTAAAGGGAGGGGCTTTTGAAATGGGAAAAGAGTTGTACAAGGAAATGGAGGAATATTTTTCAATAAGTGAAAGTATAAAGCTCATGCGAAGGTGGCAGGACGAGTTGAGGGCGAGGGGAATCCCTATAGACCAAAAACTAAAAGAAAAAGCTGAAGAAATAATTAGCAAAGAAACAGAGAGGCTGACAAAAATAGGTGAAAGTATGAAGAGATTGAAAAAAGAAAGGGAAGTTAAATCCTGGGACCAAGACATAGCAAGCGCTGAAAGTGAGGAAGAGGCGGTTAAGAAAATTGCCAACTATTTGGTCTTTTTGGAATTACTGTATGATGATAGCCATAATATTGAAAGTAATTTAAGAAAAGAGAGTTTAGTCCCATTATCTTCCTTACCAAAAGAAAAAGAAAAATTTGGAGAAAACCTCATATCAGAGGGTAAGAGAATCAAAAGCGAATTAATAAAAAAGTATGAAGAATCGAAAACTGGTCCTATGTATGGTTAAATCAGTTGGACGAATCAGTTGGACGTGCGACGTCACGTGCGACGTCCGGCATCCTTTCTTGAAATTATTGGGATTTACCAGTATAATTATTTATTATGGTAAAAGAAAAAGTTGTTTTGGCTTATAGCGGCGGGTTAGATACCTCGGTTATTTTGCACTGGCTGTTGCAAAAGGGATATGAGGTAATCGCCTATATGGCCGACTTGGGCCAAGAGGAAGATTTTAAAGCGGCAAAAGAAAAGGCGTTGAAAATCGGCGCTTCAAAGGTTTATATTGAGGATTTGAAAGAGGAGTTTATCAAAGATTTTATTTTCCCAGCCATTAGAGCAAACGCTATTTATGAAGGGAAATATCTTTTGGGCACCTCTTTGGCAAGACCCCTAATTGCCAAAAGACAAATTGAAATTGCCAAAAAAGAAAATGCAGGCATTGTTGCTCATGGCGCCACTGGCAAGGGCAACGACCAAGTGAGGTTTGAGCTCACTTATTGGACTCTTTTGCCCGGGATTAAAGTTATCGCGGCCTGGAAGGATAAAGAATTCTTAAATAAATTTCAGGGCAGGTCAGACGAAATTGATTATGCCCAAAAACAGGGTATCCCGGTCAAACAGACCAAGGAAGAACCCTGGAGTACTGATGAGAATATTATGCACGTTAGTTATGAAGCCGGAGAATTGGAAGACCCTGCCAGAAGGCCGAGAGAAAATATGTTTAAAATGACTTTATCGCCAAAGGAAGCGCCGGACCAAGAAACCGAAGTCGTAATTGAATTTGAAAAGGGAACGCCGATTAAGGTTAGAAATTTAAAAGACGGAACAATAAAAAATACTGGCTTGGAACTATTTACTTATTTAAACAAATTAGGCGGTGAAAACGCTATTGGCAGAGTAGATATGGTTGAGAATAGATTTGTTGGCATAAAGTCGCGCGGGGTTTATGAAACCCCGGCCGGAACAATTTTGTTAGACAGCCATCGGGACTTGGAGGGATTAACTATGGACCGAGAGGTAATGCGTTTAAGAGACAGTTTAATTCCAAAATTTGCTGAATTAGTCTATTGCGGTTTTTGGTATTCGCCGGAGATGGATGTCTTAAAAACCCTTTTTGACAAAACACAAGAATGGGTGACAGGCAAAGTGAGAGTTGCTTTATATAAAGGCAATGTAATAATAACGGGAAGGGACTCGCCCTGTTCTCTTTATGACCAGGCCCAGTCAAGTATGGATGAAACCGGCGGCTATAATCCCAAAGATGCCATCGGTTTCATAAGAATAAATGCGGTTCGGCTTATCAATAGCGCCCTTAGAAAGAATAAATCAAAAATATGAAACTTTGGAACGGACATAAATTAAATAAATTAGTGGAGGATTTTACGGTTGGCAAGGATTATATTTTTGACCAAAATCTGGTAAAATATGATTGTTTGGCTTCAATCGCGCATGCCAAGATGCTTGGTAAAATTGGAATACTGAAAGGAGAAGAAGTTGAAAAACTTGTAAGGGAATTAAATAATATAATTGAGTTAGATAAAAAGGGCAAATTTAAAATTAAAAAAAGCGAAGAGGATTGCCACACGGCAATTGAAAATTGTCTGACAAAAAAATTGGGCGTCTTAGGAAAAAAAATTCACACCGGCAGGTCAAGAAACGACCAGTCATTAACCGCTCTGCGACTATACTTTAAGGCGCAATTAAGAGAGGTTGAAGAGTTGGGCAGAGAACTAATTGAAGAGTTCAAAAAATTTATCGTAAAATACGGAAAAACAGAAATACCAGGTTATACCCACTACCGGAAAGCAATGCCATCAACGATTGAAAACTGGACAGGCGCTTTTGTTGAATCAATGGAGGATAATTTAAAACTGCTTGCTTTCACTTTTGAATTAATAGACCAGTCGCCCTTGGGAACAGGCACGGGATATGGCCTTCCCCTGAAATTGGACCGAGAATACACCGCCAAGTTATTGGGATTTAAAAGAGTTCAAAAAAATCATCTCTATGCTCAAAATAGCCGAGGGAAATTTGAATCAATGATTATCCAATCCTTAACTCAGATTATGTTAGACCTGAATAAAATTTCTTCCGACCTTATTATTTTCTCTATGCCTGAATTTGGCTACTTTGAATTGCCTCCGGAGATCTGCACCGGCAGTTCAATTATGCCTCAAAAGAAAAATCCGGACGTCTTGGAGATTCTGAGAGGAAACTATCATTTAGTTTGCGGTCTTGAATTTCGCGTCAAGGGAATTATCAGCAATTTAATTTCCGGCTACAGTCGGGATTTTCAGTTGACTAAAGAAGCCATAATGAGCGCGTTTGAAATAACTGAACAATCCCTCTTAATAATGAAAGTGGTATTTGCTAAACTAAAAGTAAATGCTAAAATGTGCCAAAGGGGATTGAGCGAGGAAATTTATGCCACTGAGGAAGTTTATAAAATTGTCAAGCAAGGAGTTCCATTTCGCGAGGCGTATAAAATAATTTCAAAAAAATATGAAAAAAAATAAATTAAAATTCGGTTTTCCAATCGGCCTGCTTCAACCGGAGGTTTTAGAGCTCTTTAGAGCGGCAGGTTATGACATTAAATTTTCCGGGGAACTTCAAAAAATTAACATTGACGACGAAGAAATTGACTGCGTTTTGGTTAGGCCGACTCCAATGGCAACGTTGGTAGAAAAAGGATTTTTGGATGCCGGGGTCTCTACCGACTCCGCGGTTTTGGAAGCAAAGGCAAAAGTAAACGTCGTTTGCGACCTTGAATACCTAAAACCGGCTTTTGGAAAAATGAAACTTGTTGTCGGCGCGCCCGAGGATTCAAAAATAAGAGGTCTCAAAGACCTTAACGGGAAAAAAATTATTACCCGAGTCCCCAATATCTCTAAGGACTTTTTGGAAAAAAATAAAGTCACGGCTGAAATTCTATATTCAGACGCGCCGCTTAATGAGCCCATCGTTGGCGTGGCGGCTGACGCCATCATTGAATTTTTCCTTTTTGGCGATTTTTTCAAGGCATATAAATTAAGGGTTCTGGCAACCATTATGGAAAGGTCACTGGTCTTGATTGCTAATGAAAAATCCCTAAAAGATAATTGGAAAAAAGAAAAAATTGAAAACCTGGCAATGCTTCTCAAGGGCGCTCGTCTGGGACAGGAAATGGCAGGACTTATGCTTCATGCCGCCAATGACGTGATGGAAGACGTCTTAAAGATTTTGCCTTCTTTGAAAAAGCCAACTGTAACTCAATTGAGGGGAGAAAATTGGTTTGACGTCTTAACCGTTGCCAACAAAAAAGAAATAAGAAAAATTATTCCTCAACTCAAAAAAATCGGCTGCGCCAGTATCGTTGAATTTCCCTTAAACAAGGTAGTACTATGACGTCTAAAATCAAACTTAATCAAGATGAGGTTGTAAATTTGATGCTTCATGTCCCGAGAGAAAAAATAGACAGGGTTTTAAAATTATTGCCAAAGATGAAATCCCCAACTATTAGGAAAATAGCCGGGGAAAATTGGTTCAATGTTTTAACTTTTTGCGGAAAAATTGACTCAAGGCGATTGATTCCTAAATTAAAGGGGCTTGGCTGCGAAGCTCTTATTGAGTTTCCGGGAATTAAATTAACCCCTTAAAATAATGATGTTCTTTATTTTGGGACAAAATAAAAACTCGTTCTTTATTTCGGATTCTTTATTTCCAAATTTGAAGAATTTGGAAATAAAAACTCGATTTAAAAAATTAACCCCCATTAGAAAAATTTTTTCTAACGGGGCAGGCAAAAAATCGCTCCTCTATTTTAGCATCGTTATTTTTGTTGCTTTGCTTTGTCTCGGTTTAATCCGGTATTTCTCTCAAATGCCGGAGAGCAAAAAAGAAATTCCTCTACCAGAAAAACTTCAACCAAAAACTGAACCCTTAACCCCTGAGAAAATTCAAGAAGACCTTTCCAAAAAAGCTGAACCTTCACCAGAAACCCAACCCTTGAAGGAAAAGGAAATCCAGCAGGTTCTCCAAAAAAAGATTCCTGAAAATGAAAGGCCAAGACCCCTAACCCCAGAAGAAATTCAAAAAGCCCTTAATGCCAAATAAATAAAGGTTTTAAATTAAAACATTTTATTCTTAATCTATATCTCTTTTAGCAGGAGATAGAGAAAGAAAGGGTAAAAATAATATATGCAAAAAATAAAGTCAGTTTTCTTGGCTGGCTTGCCAGCTATCGTCATTGCCACTCTCCTTGTGGTGGCTATCATTTATGCATGGACAGAACCAACATCAGCCCCGCCAGCAGGCAATGTCTCGGCCCCAATCAATGTTGGTTTAGATCCCCAAACTAAATCTGGTAATTTGGGAATAGGGGGTCTATTTCGAGCAATGGGCTCTGTTTCTGTTTTTGACGGCAATGTCGGCATAGGCACAACCACGCCGTCGGGTTTGTTGGATGTTGGCGGTGGGAAGTTGGTAGTTCTCAGTGGAGGCAATGTCGGCATCGGGACGCCGGGGCCGGGAAGCAAATTAGAAGTAAGCGGCAGTTTTAGAGTAACCGGTACTTCAAGCTATAGCTACCGCAAAACAAATTCGGGGATTTTGTAATCAAAGGATTTGTCTTGAATGGAATTTTCAAATAAAAGTTTTGTTTCTTCAAATGAGTTGAGTGTTTGATTAGCTAACATATCTTTGCCAAATTTCCAAACATGT
>JAHIOY010000126.1 GCA_018894495.1 Patescibacteria group bacterium | reverse complement strand
GGCTGGGTCAGATTGAGGGATACAAATTATGGAGTCTCTTTGAATCCTTCAACAAAAGAATTTGAGGGATGGGCCGCTGGCTGGGATGATTCAACTACAACCGCCGTCATTGGCTGGATTAGTTTTAATTGTAATAATCCTGAATTGCCTACGCCACGTTGTACAAATGATTATAAAGTGATGACTTCTGTTTCCCTGCCTCCTTCTACTTCCAATCTTAGAATTGACACCGCAAACTGGGATGCTTGCGCTAATTCTCTGTATCCCCTTTTAGCCTGGGATTATAGTGATGGAACTCAAAAAAGATACCAAATTCAAATTGCTACCAGCTCCGATTTTATCACCACCAAAATTTGCGATTATACTGCTATTTCTTCCTCTCATCAATCCTATCCTACCGGTTGTCCCCTTAATTACAATACAGGTTATAATTGGCGGCTCAAAGTTTGGAATACAGACGAAACCGAGTCGACTTGGAATGGTTCTACCTTTCCCACCCTCAAGCATGCTTATCCTTCTATTGACTTTAGCTGGGCGCCTGTAAAACCAGCTGTTAATGAAGTTGTTAAATTCACTGACAACTCGGTTGTCTATGGCGGGGCAACAAAATCCTCCTGGCTATGGGAATTCCAAGACGGAAATCCTGCAAGTTCAACGGTTCAAAACCCAACCACAACTTTTGCTTCAACCGGCTCAAAGACTGTTAAATTAAAGGTGACTGATTCTGATACATTTTCCTGCGATAAGGAAAAAACTTTAAACGCCCAATCCCGTTTGCCCCAATGGAAAGAAATTAAACCATTTTAGGCGTATTTTAGCCCTGAGTTTACCCCCACATCTAATTAGGTGTGGGGGTTTACTTTTTTAAAATTTTTGATATAATTAAACTTAAGAAAATAAATTTGGACTTTGGAATTATTTTGCATTAAAAAATGTTGAATAACCAACCTTCAAACCTATTAAAATATGGATCAATTTATTCTACTTTTAGTAGTGATTTTTACATTGGTTTTTGGTTCTGTTTTGGGTTATTACGCGCGCCAGTCAATTGCCAGAAAGAAACTCGGCACAATAGAGGAAAAACTGAGAAAGAGGCTCGATGAGACAAAAAAGGAAGCAGAAAAAATATTATCTCAGGCGCAGGAAAAAGCAAAAGGAATAATTGAAACGGCAAAGAAAGAAGAGGATAAAAGACGAGAAGAGTTGATTAAGACGGAACGGTTTTTGTTAAAAAGAGAGGATAATTTGGACTCGCGGCTTCAGGTTTTGGAAAGAAAAGAGCAGGAGTTTCGCCAGCGGGTAGAAAAGCTGAAAGAAATTAAGGGGACAATTGAGGGTTTAAGAAAAGAGGCCTTGGCTCAGTTAGAAAGGGTCTCGGGTCTTACGAAAGAAGAAGCAAAAAAAGAACTCTTTTTGGGTTTAGAAAGGGAAGCGCAGAAAGACATTTTGGAAAAATTGAGAAAATTGGAAACCGCCGGCTGGGAGCAGTATGAAAAAAAGGCAAAAGAAATTCTGGCTATTGCTATCCAAAAATGCGCTATTTCTCAAGCCCAGGAAATTACAACCACTCAAGTCGTTCTTCCCTCAGACGAAATAAAAGGCAGAATTATTGGAAAAGAGGGAAGAAATATCAGGACCTTTGAACAACTCACCGGGGTGGAGTTAATAGTAGATGAGACCCCGGGGCTCGTGCTTATTTCCGGTTTTGACCCGGTCAGAAGGCAAATCGCTAAAATCGCTTTGGATAAACTGATTTTAGACGGCAGAATTCAGCCCGCCAGGATTGAGGAAATGGTCAAAAAAGCCGAAGAAGAGATTGATTCCCAAATTAAAGCAGCCGGAGAACAGACGGTTTATGAGGTTGGAGTCCTGGATTTAGAGCCGCGACTAATTCAACTTTTGGGCCGATTGAAATTCAGAACCAGCTATGGTCAAAATGTTTTACTCCATTCAATTGAGGTTGCTTACTTGGCCTCGGCTCTGGCTGAAGAAATGGGGGCTGACTCCTTGCTCTGCAAAAAAGCCGGCTTACTGCACGACATTGGAAAAGCAGTTGACCAGCAGATAGAAGGTTCTCATGTTGACATTGGAATTAAAATTTTGGAAAAATTTAAGGTAGATTCCAGAGTCATTTCGGCAATGAAGTCCCATCACGAAGAATATCCTTACGAGTCCTTAGAAGCGGTTCTGGTTCAGGTTGGCGACCAGATTTCAGGCGCCAGACCGGGAGCCAGAAAGGATACTCTGGAAAATTATTTAAAGCGGTTAACGGATTTGGAACAAGTTGCCACTTCCTTTGCCGGGGTGAAAAAAGCCTGGGCTTTATACGCTGGCAGAGAGATAAGGGTTTTTGTTAAGCCGGGAGAAATTGACGATTTGGGAATGAAAAAATTAGCCAAAGAAATTGCCAACCAAATCCAGGAAGAATTAAGATACCCCGGGGAAATAAAAGTTAACGTCATCAGAGAAAACCGCGTCGTTGAATACGCAAAGTAATGTCTGAAATTCAAAGAACTAAAAAATTTAAATTATTGAAAAAATATTTTGAAAAAAAACCAGAAGTTCTTTTAGCTTTTTTGTTTGGCTCAAGGGCGAAAAAAAGAGAAATGTGGGAATCTGATTGGGATGTTGGAATTTATTTTAAGTCCAAAGAATATTTAGAATTAGAAACAGAATTTGATTATCCTGAAGAAGAAATGTGGCAAGAACTAACGGCTATTTTAAAGAGCGACAATGTTGATTTGGTGGTTTTAAATAGGGCAAGACCAAGTTTGGTTTATAGTGTTTTAAGAATCGGAATTCCATTGGCAATTAAAGATAAAAAACTTTATTTTGATTTACTCTGTAAGGTAAGTTACGAGGCAAGAGATTGGTGGAAATTTGTTGATGATTATTGTGAAATAAAACAAAAAGCGAAATCTATCTCAAGTGAGGCAAAAAGCCAGATAAAAGAGCGCCTGGATTTTTTAATAAAAGAATTTGGCGAAATAAATGAAATTAAAAAAATTAGTTGGAAGGATTATTTGGAAGATAGTTTTAAACAAAAAATAATTGAAAGATGGATAGAAAGAATAGTAATGGCCTCAATTGATATTAGCCAGATTGTTTTGGCTTCGGAGAAAAGACAAATCCCTGAAAGTTATCAAGATACCTTAAAAGTATTTTGGGTTTTGTATATTGACGAGAATTCCTTTAAAAAATTTGGAGAATTTGCCAAAATGAGAAATGTCGTGGCTCATGAATATTTAGATATAAAATGGAAAAAAATCCAAAATTTTATCAAGGAAGCAGAAAAACTCTGCCCAAAATTTATTGAAAAAGCGAAAAAGATGGTAAAATGAGTTATTGGATATGATTTTTAAAAATTTCTGGCAAAACAAAAAATTTTTAGTGAGTATTTTGGGAATTGTCTTTTTCGTTTTGGGATTTGGGATTTTTCAAACAAGCAATGTAAATGCGGCCGTATCCCTGATACCAGACGTTTGCAATGATAATAGTCTTTAAACAAAAAATAAATGAGGCTTGAATTTTATCCAGTTGAAAGATTAAAAAAGGAAATTTTGGAAATTGTTGGTAAATATTTGAACCTTAAAGTTTATAAGGTTTTCTTTTTTGGCTCAAGAGTAAAGGGCGATAATTTCCCTCGTTCAGATATTGACGTCGGTATTTTAGGACCAAAACCTGTACCCTCTTTTATAAAGTTAGAAATAGAAGAAGAATTAGAAAATTTACCCACTCTTTATAAATTTGATTTAGTAGATTTAAAAAA
Organism: Patescibacteria group bacterium; assembly: GCA_018894495.1. Taxonomy (GTDB): domain Bacteria; phylum Patescibacteriota; class Minisyncoccia; order Minisyncoccales; family JAHIOY01; genus JAHIOY01. The sequence continues at coordinate 3,277 of JAHIOY010000126.1, read as the reverse complement.
AATTTCGGAAAAATTTAAAAAAATAGCTCTAAAAAATATAGAACATGTCAATTGAAGAAGTAATTTTGAAAGATTTTAAAAAGACAATAGGCAGATTAGAAGAAGTTCTGAGATTAAGGAAAACTAAAATCATTCGTGATTCGGCGATAAAACGATTTGAGTTGTGTTTTGATTTGGCTTGGAAGTCAATCAAGGTCTATGCTAAAAACCAAAATGTAGAATGCGTCTCGCCTCGAGATTGTATTAAGACCGCTTTTCAGTTAAAATTAATAAGACCTGTGTATAATAATTTTTCGTTACGAAACGAAGCAATTTCGAGCGAAAAATGTAAAGGGCGAGGAGGTTATATGACTTAATATAGCCGACGAGCCCTGAACATTTTGCAACCGAAATTGCGAGTTGCAGTAGAAAGGATTATTATGCAACAGGTCTATAGATTATAATGAAAATTGGCTTAAAATAATTGATGATAGAAATTTAACTGCCCATATTTATAAAGAAGAATACGCTGACCAAGTTTATAGCCGATTGAAAATGCATTTAGAATTATTCAAAAATTTATATTTTCAACTAAAAAAATCAATCAAAAAATGAATTTGAATAAAAATTTCTGGCAGAATAAAAAATTTTTAGCAGGCGCGATAGCAATCACTAAAAACACCTCTTCAGCTAAAATTATGACTTCGAAATTTAGGAAAATGACAAAAATTGAAAAAATCCAAAGAAAAATAAAAGAATTAGAACCCTATTTGAAAGAAAAATTCAAGCTCAAAAAAATGGGTCTCTTTGGTTCGTATACTCGCGAAGAAGAATTAAAAGAAAGCGACCTTGATATTTTAGTTGAATTTGAAGAATCAGCGGATTTAACGCTCTTGGATTTTGTCCGGCTGGAAAATTACTTGAGCGAAGAATTAAAAGTCAAAGTAGATTTAGTTGAAAAAAGCGCGCTTAAGCCAAGAATAGGAAGACATATTTTAGAAGAGGTCGTAAACATATGACAAGAGAATTTTTGGACTATATAGAGGATATAGTTGAGGCAATGGAAAAAGTAATGAAATTTACAAAAGATATGGGATACGATGATTTTGTTGGAGATGATAAAACTATATCTGCTGTAATAAGAAAACTTGAAATTATCGGCGAAGCGGTGAAAAAAATCCCAAGTAAAGTAAAAAAGAACTACACTCAAATACCCTGGAAAGATATGGCGGGAATGAGAGATAAGTTAATTCACGAATATTTTGGAGTTGACCCAAAAAGAGTTTGGAATACCGTTAAAAAAGATATACCTGATTTGAAGCCACAATTTGAAAAACTTTTAACTGCAAATTTTTAAGAAATAAACGGTTTTGTTTTTGATTTGACAATTTTTATGATTTTTGGGAAATTTGGAAATAAAAAGATTTTAATAAGTATTTTGGGAATTGTTTTTTTGGTCTTGGGATTTTGGCTTGTTCAGGCGCCAAAAGCGGAAGCGGCGACAAATAGAGGTAATTATATTACAGTTAAACTTGATGTTGATAGTGATAAGGAACAATGGGGGTTTTTTAATTCGGCAGGAGATTACGGCGATTTCAATGTTTCCGCCCTAGATTATAGTACTACTTATACCTGTGCTTTATTGATTACTGAAGAAAGAGACGCTGCTAATGACCATGATTACATTGTCTGGGTTGCCAATCAAAAAATTCTCTCAAGCATTAATAATAATTCTTTAGCCATAGACATAGGAACATCTTATCAGGAGTGTTGCAGCACAAGCGGTTCCACCGCTTGTGATATGGATTCGGGAGGAAATTGCGTTTGGACGGACGGAGCAAAAAGAGTTTTTGATAAGGTATACGGCACGGGCTGGACAAATAAGTGTTCATCAGATACTGGCAGTTCCTGCAGCTTATCATACGGTACTGAGGTTTATCGTCCCAAGACAAATCTGCTTTGCGAAACCCAGTGGCGTCAATGCGATTCGCTAGAAACCTCTTGCCAAACTTATAATGACAGACAATATGCCTGCAATAGCGGCGTCTGGACAAATTGCACCGGGACTACGCCAAATTGTAGCGCTGGCGCGTGCGAGGCGGCGACAACGGATTGTTCTGGTTCTGTTAGTTTATCCTTAAGTCCGTCAACAGTATCTCCTTCAGGCAGCGTTACTCCCTCAGCCGCGGGATTAACAGCGTGTAATAGTAAAGTAGTTTCTTTCCGAGAAGGTAGTTGTGCGGGAACGGAAAAAAGTTCCTGCACTATACCTGCTGCTGGCACTGGTTGTACAGGAGGCAGTTTTACCGCGCCAGTGGCCGCAGGAACCTATACCTATTATGCCTGTGTAGATAAAAATAGTGATAGTGATTATTCTGACTCTGGAGAACAAGGTTCTGCACCCTTGACTGTCGTCTCTTGTCCCGCCGGGTTTTCAGTAAGTTTCGGTAGCGCAAAGTATTCCAAAAATGACAATTTTACTATTACTTATAGCGCTAACAGTGATGGTTGTGTTTCCATTGATAGAATTACTGGTGGAGTACATAATTTTTGGGACGAAACAATTTTTGGTAGTGGTTCAAAAACAAATTATAATACTAGCGTAAGCGGCGGTAGTTATGTTAGTGTTGGAACTATAGTGCGCGCTACTATAAATAAATCTTCTTCGTGGACATGCGATGTAAGTTCTACTTGTAAAGCAGAAATAACAATTGTGGAATGTACTAAAGATAGCGATTGCACCTCAAATGATTGCAATCTTACTACTTATACTTGTAATCTTGCTACTACTCCTTGTTCCGATCCCACAAAATATGTGTCGGGTACTGTTTATGCTGGCGGGCCGTCTATTACCACTGGCTCCGTAACAATAACTTGTCCTTCTTGTAGTTATACCGATTCAATTGTTGCGGGTGACGGTGGTAACTATGCCGCAAACAGAAGTACTACCATAGGCGAAGTTTGTACGGTAACTGCAGTTAGCACTGATCCTTGCTATAATGCGTCAAGCACAACCTTTACTGTTAGCGCGGTTAACCCGACAATTGATTTTAATTTGAGCATCCCGTGTGCCTCTCCGCCTCCTCCCGGCGCCACCTGCGCGGCTGGCGATGGGTGCGTGCCAACTGGTTGCACTCCGCCTGACCCAGATTGTGCCACCGGCCCCGCTGTCCTTCTCAATCCCCTCAAGTGCACGGATATTGTTTGCTTAATTGACTTGGTTGTTAATTTTATCTTTTACATTTCTTTACCCATTGTCATCTTAATGCTCGTTATTGCCGCTTTTCTCTTTATGACG
>JAHIOY010000125.1 GCA_018894495.1 Patescibacteria group bacterium | reverse complement strand
TTGGTGAATCTCCTAAACCTAAAGAGTTTTCTTATACTTTAGAAGAACAGGTTAAAATTTGTCAGTTACTTATTGAAAAGTTGAACTTTGCGAAAATTCACTTAGTTGGACATAGTATGGGTGGCGCAATAGGTTTACTTTTGATTGAAAAAATTCCATCGAAAATTACATCGTTTATAAATTTAGAAGGAAATCTGATAGGCGAAGATTGCGCTTTTAGCAGAGAAGCTGTCAGATATTCATTAGAAGATTTTGAAAAAAGGTTTTTTAATGATTTTAAATCCAAGATTAAAGACACGAAAGGTTTGGCATCTTCTAACAGTTTAAGCAACCAATTGTTTTATAGATGGTTTTCTAAAAGTGACCCTTATGCATTTTATAGAACCTCACAATCTTTAGTGAAATGGTCTGATAGCAGAAAATTATTAAAAATTTTTATTGATTTAGACATAAAAAAATGTTATGTATTTGGAGAAGTAAATAAAAATTCGCCAGTAATAAGATTGCTTAGGGATGTTCCAAAAATACAGATTTCCGGCAGCGGGCATTTTATGATGATTGATAATCCACAAGAATTCTATCAAAAACTTTCAAGAATTTTATCAGGCGAGGAATTAATAAAATTAGAAAATTTATGTTCAAAAAAATTTTAATTGCTAATAGGGGAGAAATTGCCTTGAGAATAATCAGAACCTGCAAGGAAATGGGAATTAAAACCGCGGCTCTTTGTCCAAAACCGGGAGAAGAACAGAATTTTCTGGAGACAACCCTGGCTAACGAATACTATTTTTTGGACCGGGAGGGAAGTCAGGGATATTTAGACCAACGTCGGCTTATTGAAATTGCAAAAAAAGCCAAGATTGACGCCATTCATCCGGGTTACGGATTTTTGGCCGAGAATTGGCGGTTTGCTAAAACCTGCCGGAAAAATAATATCATCTTCATCGGACCTCATTTCAATACCTTGAGGCGTTTGGAAGATAAAATAGAAGCAAAACGGTTCGCTCAAAAAGTTGGCATTCCAGTTTTGCCGGGCAGCGGCGGTTCAATCAAAACAAAAGGAGACCTGTTTAAATGGGTGATGAGAATTAGGCCACCCTTTGTTTTAAAAGCCCGCCGGGGCGGAGGAGGTATCGGCATCAGGGCCATTAATGGCCAAATCAGTTTTGGTGAAATTTTTTCAACTTCGCTCGGCATTAAAAGGCAGATGTCAATGGCTTTTTCTGACACCGATTTTTTTCTGGAAAAATATCTGCCCGAAGCCAAACACATTGAATTTCAAATTCTGGGAGACGGAGAAAGATTTTTGCACTTAGGCGAAAGGGAATGCACAATTCAAAGGAGATTTCAAAAATTACTGGAGGAAGCGCCCTCAACCTTTTTGGCTCCAAAAAAGAGGGAAGAACTCGGAAACTTAGCCGTAAAATTAGCCAGGGAGCTGAGATATCAGGGAGCTGGCACGATTGAATTTTTAATGGACCCGGATCAGAATTTTTATTTTATGGAAATTAATCCTCGGATTCAGGTGGAGCATCCGGTTACCGAAGCTATAACCGGGATTGATTTAGTTGAACAGCAAATCCGCCTTGCCCAAGGCGAAAGAATTAAATTCTCCCAAGCCGATGTTTCTTTTTCGGGATGGGCCATTGAAGCCAGAATAAACGCCGAAGACCCGCAGAAAAACTTTCAGCCCTTGCCGGGAAAAATTTCAAAATATTTGCCGCCGGGCGGTCAGGGGATTTTTCTTCATACTTTTTTGCACGAAGGTCAGGAAATTGAGCCCTATTTTGATTCGCTTTTGGCGAAATTGATTTCGGTCGGAAAAACCAGGGAGGAGGCAATCTCAAAACTAAAAAGGGCGCTTGATGAATTTTTAATTGATGGAGTGCCGACAACTATTCCCTTTTTCAAGGTCCTTTTGCAAAATAAGGACTTTCTTGAAGGTAATTTCACAACCGACTTTGTTGAAAGGAGTGGAATCCTCAAGGACTTGAAGCCTCAAGTCCCTAAAAATGAAGCTGCCAAAGTGGAAGAAAAATTAGAAGAAAAAGAAATTGCTGAAATTATCTTCCATATTTATCAATCTCTTAAAAAACCGGAAGAAATTTCTTCAGAAAGAGAATTTTCTTCAAATTGGGTAATGTCAGAGCGGCTAAAAATGTATGAAGATTAAAATTAGAGAAAAGGTTTATGGTGTCAAAATTTCTGAGGTTGGAGGTGGAAGAGTAAAAATAATAGTTGATGGAAAAGAATTTATCTTTAAAGAGAAGGGGGAAGAAAAAATTTCGGTTGCCCAGGTTTCTCTGCCCAAAAGAGATTTTTCTAAAAAAGAAATTAAGGCGCTAATTGCCGGAAGGATTTCGGAAATCTTTGTTAAAGAAGGGGAATTTGTAAAAAAAGACCAAAAACTTCTTTTACTTTCTTCAATGAAAATGGAAAACGAAATAATCGCTGATTTTGAAGGGAAGGTGAAAGAAATTTTGATTAAAAAAGACCAAGAAGCAATAGCCGGGCAAACATTAATTATTTTAATTTAGATGAACAAAAAATTAACAATTGAAAGTTTTGAGAAACTGCCTTCCACCCAGGCAAAGGCAAAGGAATTGGCAGGGAAAGGAGCAGTTCCCTGGACAGTGATTTTAGCAGAAGAGCAAACTATAGGTTATGGAAGAAAGGGAAATTTTTGGCATTCGCCAAAAGGCGGGCTTTACTTTTCAGTGATTTTGCCAAAAAGCCAACTCGTAGACCTCCAAACCTTGACGATTTTAGCCGCCTTTATTGTGGCGAAAATAATTAAAGAAAATTTTGGATTAGAGCCCTTTATAAAATTGCCCAATGACGTTTTGCTCGGAAATAAAAAAATCGCCGGAATTTTAACCGAAAACATTGTCGGCCAAAAAATTAAATGTTCAATAATGGGGATTGGCTTGAATACAAACATTGACAAATTTCCGCAGGACTTGGAAAATACCGCCACTTCGCTTAAACTAAGATTGGGCCGGGAGGTTGACAATAAAAAATTTTTGGTTCAAATTATAAGAGGACTAAAAGAACAACTGAGGACTATAGCTGAATAGAAGCCGATAAACGCTGATAGCAACGCCGATAAACGCTGAAAAATAATCGGCGTAAATCAGCGTAAAT
>JAHIOY010000124.1 GCA_018894495.1 Patescibacteria group bacterium | reverse complement strand
TCAGAAAACTTTTTGAATTCTACGCCACCGGCGAATATTCTCTGAAAGATTTAAGGAATAAAATGACTTTTTTGGGCTTGATTAGCCGAACTGGCAAAGTTTTTACCATTTCCAATATCCAAATGTTTTTGAAAAATCCGTTTTACTACGGAGCTTTTTATTTTAACGCTGAACTCCATCAAGGAGCGCATAAGCCAGCGATTGCAAAGAAACTTTTTGACAAGTGCCAAGAAGTGATGAATACCAAAGCCCATAAAATGAAGCGAGGCCAAAAGGAATACGCTTTTCGCTCGCTTTTGAAATGCGGCGAGTGCGGCTGTTCCATAACTTCGGAAACTCACAAAGGACACAATTATTACCGTTGCACCAAAAAGAAAAATAACTGTTCGCAAAAATACATTCGCGAGGAACTTTTGGCCGAGCAGATTTCAAATATTATTCAAAAAGTTTCTTTGCCTTCGGCTTGGACTAAAAAGATGATGAATGAATTGGACAAAGAAAAATCGGAAAATGTCCAAGCCGAAATGACTTTCACTCAAAATCTAAAATCTCAAATTAACGAACATACGGAAAAACTGGAAAAACTTTTAGATAATCAGTTAGACGGCATTATTTCCACCAAAGAATACACTGCCAAAAAACAAAAAATTCTCAACCAAAAAATTGAGATTTCCGAAAGATTGAAGGATTTTGAGCGAAAGGCCAACCGCTGGCTCGAACTTTGCCGAAACTTCGTTTTGACGGCTAATCAAGCCCAAATTACCGCTTTGCGAGGAAATTTTTCCGAAAAGAAAAATTTCCTGAAAAAGATTGGCTCGAACCTGCTCCTGCGGGAGCGGCGGGTTTTTGTAGAATACAAAAACCCTTGGAAATTGCTTGAAAATTCGTCCGCCGAAACGAGGGGCGAAGCCCCGAGCGAGGCGGGAAACCGAAACTTTACAAATTGGCTGGGAGGGATGGATTCGAACCATCATGCCATGGTCCAGAACCTTGAAAAATTAAGCCCAGAAGGCGTTCCCGAGGATAAAAATACTGGGCTTAATGACGGACCTCGGTCGGGTTCAAATAAGCAAAATGAGGCAAATGAGACAGTATAAAAAGGGATATCTTGTGTCTTATTTTAATTTTATCTAAAAAAACGATATCAAGTACTTTTTTGCGACACCTCTTTTGCTAGGCATCCTAATACCTTTTTGGAATCTTAGTTTACTCCGAGAAATTTGTAACCTTTTTTTTCCCATTTATCGACAACGTTTTCAATATCTTCGATACTGGCAACACTCTCTGTTAACTTCAGACCACTTTCTCCTTTTTCTATTGTGATTCCCATCCATCCTCTTTTTATAAATTCATTCATCTGTTTTTCGGGTATATTGTATTTTTCATCTACTGATTCATTTGGGATCTTTTCAAATTTCATAATTTTATTAGTTAATTGTTTAACAATATTTATATTACATCAAAAATATAATTTTGTCAAGACATTTTTTTTAGAAATAAAACCCGCTAAAATGTGGTAAGAAAGCGGGTAATCAAGCAGGGGCGCTGTCCCCATTTTCACCATTTTCACATTTTCAACATTTTCAACGCCAATTCTCCTACGCTAAAGCTTCGGAAGGACTAAAAGGCTTCGGAATACCAATCCTGCTCAAGGATCTTTAGAATACTTAGACACCGAGTGTCTAAGTAGAGTGTCTAAGTAACTCAAACTACTACAAACTCTAAACTCGGGGGCAGGGATTCGAACCCCAATTCTCAGGACCAGAACCTGATGTCCTGCCGTTAGACGACCCCCGAACGATTTTTATTTGAATAATGTTTTATTTTATTTTTTAATTCTTTTTTACCTTTAGCGGTTTTATAATATCTCTCTTTTTTATAAGCTTCATATTTATTATTATATTTTTCTGAATATATCAAGTTCAAAGGCCTTCTATGTTTTGTAGATTTAACATTACCTTTATGATGATAATCTAATCTTTTTTTTAAATTACTAGTACAACCTATATACAGATTATTATCTTTCAAACTTTTTAAAACATAAATATAATAATTCATAAATATATTATGTCCTGCATTAGCCTCGCCCGTAGGCTGTAGCCATGGGCTACGGCCGAGGGATGACCTCCCAACATTTTTATTCACAAACTTTTAAAATGGCTAGTTCTAATGGTAATTGCGGTATTTCGCTATACCCTGTCTGCGTTTTAGTCTTAATAAACTCCTCAACAATGTCTATTAAATACTTTAATTCTACTTTATCCCCCAACCTCTTAATATTATTCTGAGTTTCCTCATCAACCTGCCAATAAAGATCACTGTTAATCGCCTTAACCTTAACTAAAAGCATTTTTCTTAAAAACTCAATCAAATCAGTTATAAACTGCTCCAAATTAGTCCCCTCCTGCAATA
>JAHIOY010000123.1 GCA_018894495.1 Patescibacteria group bacterium | reverse complement strand
TCTCTGCGGCTGGAAATTGAGTCAGAGCCCGAAAAATTGGAAATTATAAAAAAAGAAATTCAGAAACTGGAAATTGAAAAAGAGACGACTAAGAAAGACACAAAAAAAGAGAAAGTGATTTCCCGACAAATTGCCGACTTAACTGAAAAGGCAAAAGCAATGGAGGTAAAATGGAAGACGGAAAAAGAAGCAATAACCAAAATCAAAGGACTAAAAAGAGAAATAGAGGCATTGCGGTTTGAGGCGGAAAAAGAAACGGCTAAAGCAAATTTGCAAAAAGTGGCTGAATTAAAATATGGGAAAATTCCTCAACTTTTAAAAGAGATGCGAAGGGAAGAAAAAAAATTAATCCGCCTTCAAAAAGACAAACCAATTCTGAAAGAAGAGGTCTTAGAACAAGACGTGGCAAACGTTGTTTCAAGGTGGACAGGGATTCCGGTTACTCGGCTTTTGGAGGGAGAAGCCAAAAAGTTGGAAAAAATGGAAGCAATTATTTCAAAAAGAGTGGTTGGTCAAAAAGAAGCGATTTTAGCCATTTCTAACGCCATTAGAAGGTCAAGGGCCGGAATTTCTGAAGAAAACAGACCCTTGGGTTCGTTTATCTTTTTAGGTCCCACCGGCGTTGGCAAAACCGAAACCGCTCGGGCCTTGGCTGAATTTCTTTTTAATGACGAAAATTCCTTAATCCGGTTAGATATGTCAGAATATATGGAAAAATACTCGGTCTCGCGAATGCTCGGCTCGCCTCCGGGCTATGTGGGTTATGAAGAAGGCGGGCAATTGACCGAAAAAATCAGGAGAAGGCCCTATTCGGTTATTCTCTTGGACGAAATAGAAAAAGCCCATCCCGAGGTCTTTAATATCTTGCTTCAAATTTTAGAAGACGGCCGACTGACCGATGGCAAGGGCAGAGTTGCTTCTTTTAAAAACTCAATTTTAATTATGACATCAAACGTCGGTTCTGATATTATTGCCAAAGAGTCAAATCTGGGATTTGTCGGGAATGGAGAAGAAGGCCAAAAAGAAAATCTAAAAGATAAGGTCATGGCTTCTTTAAAAGAAAGCTTTAGGCCGGAATTTTTGAACCGGATTGATGAAATTATTATTTTCAATTATTTAGGAAAGCCGGAAATCAAAAAAATAGTTGACTTAGAATTAGCCAAGGTTGGAACGCGGCTGAAAAATAAAAACATTGAAATCAATGTTTCGGACGCAGCCAAAGAATTTTTGGCTGAAAAGGGATTTGACCAAAATTTAGGCGCCAGGCCATTAAAGAGGGTCATTCAAAGAGAGGTTTTAGACCCGCTTTCTTTGAAAATTGTCTCGGGCGAAATCAGAGAAGGAGACAGAATTTTAGTTAATTTTGAGCAGGGGAAAATCAATTTTCTTAGCCCAAGGGACTTAATCAAAGTCAGCAAAGAGCGGGAAAAAGTCGCTGTTTAATTGTAATGATTGGAAATGACTGAGGTCTAACCTCGGTCATTCCAAAAATTAAATCTGGCGAGGTTTGACGTTGCCAATTTATGCTCAAGAATATTTTTAAAATCATTGGTATTTTTGTTTTGGGAATTTTGGGAGGAATTTTGGGAGGAATTTTTGCTCAAAATTCATTTTTTTATAAATACAATCCAGAACCAGCGCCGGTCTACATCAACAAAACGGAAAAAATTGTAATCCAAGAAAATATTGCTTTAAAAAATGCGATTGGGAAGGTTGAAAAAACAGTAATTGGAATAAGAACCGAGACAAAAAAAGGGAAATTTTTAGAGGGTTCGGGTCTAATTTTAACTTCAGATGGCTTATTTGTCACTTTAGCTGAGCTGGTTCCAAAAGGAGGCAGTTTTAATTTCTTTTTTGAAGGAAAAAAAGTGAAAGCCCAAATTTTAACAAGGAAAGAAGATTTGGCCTTAATTCAATTAGAAGAAAAAAACTTGCCTACTGCCAGTTTTGGCAATTTGGCTCAAATAAAATTGGGAGAAAGAGTTTTTTTAGTTGGGGTAATTTTTGAAAAAGAAGAACCAAAAAAAATGGTTAACGAAGGGATTATTAAATATGTTAACGAAAATTTAATTCAAACCAATATCTTTGAAAAAAAAGCCGCTGGAAGCCCGCTTTTTGACATTGAAGGAAATACTCTGGGATTAAATTATGTTAGCGAGACCGGAGAAGTACGTACCATTCCAATTTCAAAAATCAGAAAATTTGCCAATCTCTGATTTAGCTGGATTTGCGACGGAGAAAGGATGGAGTTTCCCATTTTCTTTCTTGGGCTAATATTTTCTTTTCTTCCTCTTCAATCGCCTTTTGCACTTCCAAGGCATCTCTTCTTACCTTAATTTCTACTTTTTTAGATTCTTCTAATGGAATTTGGGTTGCCTCTGGTGGTTTAATCTCCGGCAATCTGGATAGTTTTTTCTTATCTTTTTTCTTTGGTTTTTCTTGGATTAAAATTTGTTTCTTATCAGTTTCTTTTTCCCATT
>JAHIOY010000122.1 GCA_018894495.1 Patescibacteria group bacterium | reverse complement strand
TATGTCCGAGATATTTTCTCCTTGCGCAAGGTCTCGGCTTATTTCCTCGCGCTCGGCGTCGGTCATACGACGATACTTCCTTAGTAATTTTTGCATATGGGTGTATAATACACCCGTTGCGTTAAATTATTGAACCCAAGAACGAAAATGCTCTTTGCTTTTATCGGTTTATTAGATAGCTCAAAACCCATAATAATAATTTCATCATCTTTTTTAATTAAACGAGAAGCTGCTCCATAAATTATTATCTTCCCGGAATTTTCTTTCTCTTCAACGATATAGGTTTCTAATCTTACTCCGTTAGTATTGTCTACCACCAGAACTTTCTCTCCCGGTAAAATATTAACCTTCTCTATCAGGGCTTTATCTATACCCATACTCCCCGTATAATTTAAATTTCCCTCAACTTCGGGTTAAATTTTGATTATTTTTTAGATTTTTCAAACCATTCGCCGCCAACAATTGCCCCTCCTTCTTTTGCTTTTTTGAATGCCCCTTTTAATTCTTCCAGTGTTAACTCTCTTCCCTGTTCTTGCGCCGCCTTCATTGCTTGGCACACAGGACAATCGTCAAAAAGCTCTTCCTTATCAAATTTATCAACAGATTCAACTTCAAATTCCTCTTTTTTAGATTTTTTATTTTTAGCCATAATTTTTATTTCTCAATTAATTCCCTTGTCCCCCGTAGTTTTAACGAAGGAGGATTCGCTTTTTTGTTTTGCTTTTTTGCGGGATTAGTGGGATTTTTGAACCAAATCCACAATTTTTTGCTTTATTTTAGCCCTTTTTAATTATCCACAATTAGCTATTGACATTTTTTATTGGTTTGCTAGTATTAAAGTATCACGATGAGAGGACTACCAAAGGGCTTCGTCCCGCGGGAATGCCTCTCTTTTTATTTTCGCTTATATAATTTATCTTTAAGGAAACTGATATTCACGATGAACATCGCAAATTTTCTAAGAAGGGATGAATACTTTTTGTTTGGGACAATAATCTTCGCTAGTTTATTGTTATCAACCAAATATTCAATTAAACAATAAAAATCTCCATCTCCCGAAACAATAATTGGTTTGATTCCAGAATTTAACGCAACAATCTTGGCGCGAAGTGCTAACGGAACTAACTTTTTCGTGTAATAAGTAACGGTTTTAGAATCTCTCAATTTTCATCTTTGTTCGGGAGTAATTTCTATAATACCCTTGGAAAATATAAACTTAGTCCGAAATAAATCAAAAAATCCTTTTTGCCCCACTACTCCATAACCAAATCTCCCTATCTCTCTTAAAAATGCGGCTCTAATTTTAAACGGCCAGCCGCCAACTTTTATTGTTACATCGTGAAAATAAATCGGAGCATTAACGCCGGTTATACCTGCTACTTCATTTTTTTCTCCACTTTCTACGTTAATACCTAAAATATCGGCAATTTGGGCGTCAAAAATACAAAAATCCGCTCCCGAATCAATTAAAACTTCATAGGGAACGGATAGATTTTTATAAATAATTTCAATGCGAATAACCGGCCTTAAAATTCCCGGGCCGTATTTTTTATAATAAAACTTCATGAAAAAATGCCAACATAGGGAATTAAACGCGCCGGCATTTTTGTCAAAATTGGCATTTCGTAACCCTTCTTTTTGGCTTTTTCCCACGCTTCTTTGGCGGTTTTCCCGCTGGCAATAACTGTTTTTTCGTCGCCTTTTAAAGCAACCCAAAGCCCTCTATATTTTTTCCAAATTTTACTCCAATCAATAGCCATATAATTTAACATAACAAAAATAATAAATTGCGTCAATTTTTCCTCAACTTCGAGCTAAATTCTGATTATTTCTTATTTGGATATTATTTAAGTTTTTCTTTTAGGCCTTGAATAACTTGAAAGTCCGGTAATTGTATTTTAGCTCGCTGTCTGCTCAAAGCATCTTTTACACGCTCTTTATAAATTTCCTTCACATTCTTTTCAGATAAAATTTTCTCAAAAGCAATACCAACTCGTTTCTTTTGCAGCTCCTTATCCCTAGTTTTCCTGAAGGGATTATATTCATAACCAGCGAGATACAAATTAAAATATTTTCTAATTCCTTCATTCCATAAAATTTCACCGCCGGAATTTTCCAAAATTATTTTCAAAATTTCGTTGCGCCATTTGGCTTCTATGTCTCGCTTTCCTTGAAACAATGCATCGCTTCCAAGCAATGTTGTAGTACGAAAAATTGAAGACCGATTTTCATCTGTAATTTCTTGCCCGTTCGTCAATCTATTACAGATTTCTTTTATCTGAATCGCTAATTCGGGCACCCTCACAATCAATCCTTCTACTTTAGTATTGAATTCCGTTTCAAAATTGCTTTGCTCAAAAAATCGGTCTATCCTGTTAAATTCTTCTAAAAAATTGGGTAGCTCCTTGTTTTGCGTGCCGTATTTTGCCCGATATTTTTTTTCATTCTCATCCTTTTCTCCCACAAATAGAATAAGGTCTATATCACTGGAATGAATTCTGCTTTCAATATTTTTCATATTTGCTTCATTTTTGCCTAAGTAACAATTTTTGACAAGTGGCTGCCAATAACTCCAATGGTTAAATTTTTTTACTCATATATGGAACAAAAAGGTTGGCGCC